>CALEMZ010000408.1 GCA_937910975.1 uncultured Pseudorhodobacter sp.
AAGACCTGCCTCCGGTCATGCGGGATCGTCACATCACCGTGCAACGCCAATCCGGGCTGGTAAAGGATGTGACGCAAGTTGCCCATGCCTCCAAACTGGCCGCGACTGAGATTGTCGACGCCCGCGCCGCCGCGCGCTTCAAGGGCGAGGTGGCCGAGCCCCGCCCCGGCCTGCGCGCGGGCCATATCCCAAGCTCCAAGAACCTGCCCTTTGGCACCTTGCTGAATTCAAATGCGACGATGAAAGCCCCGCCCGCCCTGAAAGCCGCCTTTGAGGCGGCGGGGGTGAACCTTGCCAAGCCAGTGATCACCTCCTGCGGCTCTGGCGTAACCGCCGCGATCCTCAGCCTCGCGCTGGAACGCATCGGCCACCGCGATCACGCGCTTTACGATGGCTCATGGTCGGAATGGGGCATGTATGATGATCTGCCCATCGCCAAAGGCTGACACCGCAACCCCTTGAAACCTAAAGGTCTATCTAATGTTGAACGCCCTTCATGCCCAACCGCAAGACAAGATCCTGCAACTCATCCAGATGTACAAGGATGACCCGCGCGACACCAAAATCGACCTTGGCGTTGGTGTCTACAAGGATGCAACCGGCCTTACCCCGGTGATGCGGGCGGTAAAGGCGGCGGAAAAGCAGCTTTGGGAAACCGAGATCACCAAGACCTACACCGGCCTCGCCGGAGACCCGGCCTATGCCGAGGCGATGCAATCGTTGCTGCTGGATGGCACCGTGCCCACGGATCGTTTGTCAGCCGTCGCCACGCCCGGCGGCACCGGGGCCATTCGCCAAGCGCTGGAGCTGATCAAATTGGCAAGCCCGGATGCCACAGTTTGGCTGCCCAATCCAACCTGGCCGAACCACCCTTCAATCATCAAATACCTTGGCATGAACATGGCTGAGTATCGCTATTTCGATGCCGATAGCCGGGGCGTGGATTTTGACGGGATGATGGCCGATCTGGCGACGGCAAAGCAGGGGGATGTGGTGCTGCTGCATGGTTGCTGCCACAACCCGACCGGGGCCAACCTGACGCTGCCACAATGGGCCGAGGTCGCCGCTTCGCTGGAAAAAACCGGCGCGATTCCCTTTATCGACATCGCCTATCAAGGCTTTGGTGATGGGCTGGAGGAGGACGCCGCAGGCCTGCGCCTGATGGCCGCCCGGATGCCGGAAATGCTGATTGCCGCCTCTTGCTCCAAGAACTTCGGGATTTACCGCGAACGCACTGGCATTTTGATTGCCGTGTCTCCCAAAGCTGCGATGCGGGCTGTGGTGCAGGGCAATCTCGCCTTTCTCAACCGTCAGAATTTCAGTTTCCCGCCCGACCACGGCGCGCGGCTGGTCACGATGATCCTGAATGACCCGGCCTTGCGCGCCGATTGGCAGGCGGAACTGGAAGGGGTGCGCCTGAACATGCTGTCCTTGCGCGAATCGCTAGCGGCAGAGCTGCGCCGCGTTTCCGGCTCGGACCGGTTCGGATTTCTGGCACAGCATCGCGGCATGTTCTCGCGGCTTGGCGCCACGCCCGAGCAGGTGGAAAAATTGCGGACGGAGCATGGGATTTACATGGTCAGTGATAGCCGCATGAACATCGCCGGGCTGAATGCGCGCACCGTGCCGATCTTGGCCAAGGCGATCATTGACGCAGGGATTTAAGGCCGCCCGCGCCTTGCCCCCCCTCCCAGCCCAACAAAAGGCCGCCCTATATGTTTGACGCCGTAATCTTCGATCTCGACGGCACGCTTTTGGATACCGAAAGCCTGACGCAAGCCGCCGGAATCGATGCATTCGCGGAATGTGGCGTGACGGTGGAGCCGTCATTTCTGCATGGGCTGATCGGCAAGGATGATGTGACGGGGGCGGGCATCGTCCAAGCCGCCTTTCCCCGGATGGATTTCGCGGCTTTTGCGGTGGCATGGAAAGCCGCCGTGGCGCGGCATTACGCCGGGGGCATCCCTCTGAAACCCGGCGCTTTGGAGCTTTTGGGCCTTATTTCCCTGCCCAAGGCGCTGGCGACCTCCTCCACCCGCGTGCAGTTGGAACAAAAGCTATTCGTCACCGGCATCGCCCCGCATTTTCAGCATTTCGTCTCATTTGATGATGTCACCCATGCCAAACCCGCGCCGGAGCCTTTCCTCCTCGCTGCCCGGCTTTTGGGCGTCGATCCCACCCGCTGCCTGGCCTTCGAGGACTCCGAAACGGGGGCCGAGGCAGCCCATCGTGCAGGCATGACCGTGGTGCAGGTGCCAGATATAAACCCCACCTCTGGCCGGTTTGCCCATCTGGTTGCGCCCGACCTGATGAGCGGCGCGCGCGCGATTGGGCTTCTGACCAAGTGATCTTGCGAATCTCGCGCCGCCCGCCTATATCGGGGGGGAGAGGTTGGCGCGGGCAAGTGCCTCGCCAACCTGGTCAGGTCCGGAAGGAAGCAGCCACAACGAGCCCCACTTGGGTCGATGTCAGCCTCTCACCCTTATTCACTGCGGCGCAAATGCCGCCGGTATTGGGATAAACACCATTTCCCCCACCCCCCCTCCAGCCGCGTACCCCACCCTTGCAGAGCTAGGCTGGTCCCCTTTCTTTTCCGCACAAGTCGATGCCGAAATGCTGGAAAAGAACGAACCCGCCCGTGTGGCGCATGTCCATCGTGACCGCCTGCGCGTGCTGACAGATCACGGCCCACGTGAGGTGGCGCTGCCAAACGGGCACCCTTCGGGCAATTTCGCCGTGGGGGATTGGGTGATGATCTCGCGCGATTATTCGGTGATGGTGCAGCCATTGGCCCGCCAGACCCTGCTGCAACGCCGGGTCCATTCCCGCGCGGGCAGCCGGAATATTGGCGAATACCGCCTGATCGGCGCGAATATTGACACGCTGTTCATCACCACCTCCTGCAATGCCGATTTCAATGTAGCACGGCTTGAACGTTACCTGACCCTTGCGCATGACGCAGGCGTGGAGCCCGTGATCTTGCTGACCAAGGCCGATATGGCCGAAGACCCAGATAGCTATGCGTTGCAGGCACAGAAACTGGGGCGCGATCTGGCGGTGCTGGTGCTGGATGCCCACGCGCCGGATGTGACTGAGAAGCTGGCACCATGGTGCGGCATGGGGCACACTGTGGCGCTGTCGGGCTCTTCCGGGGTGGGCAAAACCACGTTGGCCAACGCGCTGACGGGCCTTTCCGAAGCCACCCAAGATGTGCGCGAAGATGATGCACGCGGCCGCCACACCACCACCGCCCGCAGCCTGCATGCCCTGCCCAGCGGCGGCTGGCTGATCGACACTCCCGGCATTCGCGGCCTTGGCGTTTCCGATGCCGCCTCTGGCATCGAAGTAACCTTTGCCGAGATCACCGAGCTTGCCAGTCAATGCAAATTCCGCGACTGCGAGCATGAGGGCGAACCCGGCTGCGCCGTTCAGGCCGCCATCGCCAGTGGGGAGGTGGAGGCCGACCGGCTGGAGCGTTGGCGTAAACTTTCGGCCGAGGATGCCGTTAACAGCGCCACCTCATCGCAGGCGATGGGCAAAGGCTATGGCATCAGCAAACGGTCAAAGGGCAAAGCCTTGGCCAAGCAAGTCAAAACCGCGCAAAAACATAAGAAACGCTAGGCTCCAGACTCATTGATAATCAAAGCCAGAACAAGACGGTTGCTGCGAGG
>CALEMZ010000409.1 GCA_937910975.1 uncultured Pseudorhodobacter sp.
CCGAGACATTGCCGGGTGGGCGCACCTATGATGTGCTCAATATTGATACCAACGGCTTTGCTGATAACACCGATGTGTTCACCGTGCCTGTCGGGCAGTATTTCTTCATGGGTGACAACCGCGACAATTCTCAAGATAGCCGCTATGGTCAGGCCGTGGGCGGGGTGGGCTTTGTGCCCGCCGAAAACCTGATTGGTCGGGCAGATCGCATCATGTTCTCCTCTGCAGGATCGTCGTTGTTTTACTTCTGGACATGGCGATCCGACCGCTTCTTCAAGGCGGTTGAGTGAAGCTTTCTGCTGATCTCCGGGCCTTTGAGGGCCGCTTGGGCCATGTGTTCCGCACCCCGGAGTTGCTGGTGCAGGCGGTAACGCACGCTTCCATCTCCTCTCCAACCCGCCCAGACAATCAGCGGCTGGAGTTCTTGGGGGACCGGGTGTTGGGGTTGGTGATGGCCGAGGCTCTGCTGACCGCAGATACGGGGGCCGCCGAGGGCCTGCTGGCACCGCGCTTCAACGCGATGGTCCGCAAGGAAACCTGTGCCGATGTCGCGCGTGAGATCGGGTTGGGTGATGTTCTCAAGCTCGGGCGCTCCGAAATGATGTCTGGGGGGCGACGCAAAGAGGCGCTTTTGGGCGATGCGCTGGAAGCGGTGATTGCCGCCGTCTATCTCGATGGTGGTTTCGACGCTGCCCGTGCGCTGATTACCCGGCTCTGGGCGCGCCGCATCGCCGGTGTCGAGATAGATGCCCGCGACCCCAAGACCGCGCTGCAAGAATGGGCGCAGGCGCGCGCCATGACGCCGCCGTGCTATACTGAACAAGCCCGCTCTGGCCCCGACCATCAACCGATCTTTACGGTTGCGGTGCGGCTGGACAATGAAGAGACAGAAACAGCCTCAGCCGGGACAAAACGCGCCGCCGAACAGGCCGCAGCGCGGGCCCTGCTGACGCGGATGGAGCAAGACACATGACCACAGACACCCCGCAGCCCGTTGGCGACCCCGTTAGCGGCCCCGTTGGTGGCAAGGGCAATACCCGCGCGGGCTTCGTCGCCCTGATCGGCGAGCCGAATGCCGGGAAATCGACCTTGCTCAACCGTATGGTCGGCTCCAAGGTTTCTATCGTGACGCATAAGGTGCAAACCACCCGCGCCCGTATCCGCGGCATCGCGATGGAAGGGGCCGCGCAGATCGTTTTTGTCGATACCCCCGGTTTGTTTCGCCCGCGCCGACGGCTGGACCGCGCCATGATCGCTGCTGCCTGGAGCGGGGCGGCGGATGCCGATCTGATTGTGCTGTTGGTTGAGGCGCATCGCGGTTTGACCGCGGGCACTGCCGCGATCATCGACAGCATGCGCGACCGTATCCCGCAGGGCCAAAAAGTGGCGCTGGCGATTAACAAGATCGACCGAGTGAAGTCCGAAGTGCTTCTGGCCCTTGCACAAAAGCTTAATGAGGCCTTTCCCTTCGCCGAAACCTTCATGATTTCCGCTGAAAAAGGCTATGGCGTGGACAAGCTGCGCGAATGGCTGGCGGGGGAATTGCCCGAAGGCCCGTGGTTCTACCCCGAAGACCAGATTGCCGATCTGCCAATGCGCATGATCGCCGCCGAAATTACTCGCGAAAAGCTGACTCTGCGCCTGCACGAAGAACTGCCCTACCAATTGACGGTCGAGACTGAAAAATGGGAAGATCGCAAGGATGGCTCCACCCGGATTGACCAGATCATCTATGTAGCCCGCGATGGGCATAAAGGCATTGTTCTGGGCAATAAAGGCGAAACGGTGAAATCCGTGGGTCAGGCGGCGCGGATTGACATGATGGAATTCTTGGGCCGCCCGGTGCATTTGTTCCTTCAGGTCAAGGTGCGCCCGAACTGGCTGGAAGAGCCAGAGCGTTACTCTGAAATGGGCCTGAACTTCAAAGACGGAAACTGATTGGTTTTCTGCGAAAACCATGCCTTCGGCGAGGATATTTTTGAATAGATGAAAGGCGGGGCATGGACGCGCGGTTGACGGCGGAGTTCTGGGTGCAGGCCTATCTGATGCGCTTGCAACTTGCGGGTATTCCCGCTTTTGTCACCAAGCGCGGCGATGCTACGGCGGGTGCGGTTCTGGTCAAGCAATGCCCGATGGACGGGACGGCCTGCGCCTTTCAGCGTAGCTTTGATTTGCAAACGGGGATGCGCGCTTGGGTGGTTCTGGCCAAAGGGGCCGAGGCCGAGGTGGACGCGGCCATCGCCCGCCAGCGCCGGTTTGACACCGATCTGTGGGTGATTGAGGTGGAAGATCCGAAGGGTCGCCATTTGCTTGATGAAGAGGGGCTGGCGCAGTGACGCGCGCCGCGCAATAGTCCACCTATGGAATGGCAGGACGAAGGGGTGCTGATTGCCATGCGCGCGCATGGCGAGGCCTCCGCGATCATTGAAGTGTTTACCGCCGCCCATGGGCGACATGCGGGGGTTGTGCGCGGCGGGGCCTCGCGCAAACAGGCAGCTATTATGCAGCCGGGCACCCAGCTTGCCGTGACTTGGCGTGCGCGGCTCGAAGACCACATTGGCAGTTATACCGTTGAGCCTTTGCAATCGCGCGCGGGACTTTTGGCGGATCGCTTGGCCTTGGCAGGGCTTTCTTCTATCTGCGCGTTGTTGCGCGTAGCCCTGCCAGAGCGCGATGCGCATCTTGCATTGTGGCGCACCACCATGGCGCTGCTGGCGGCATTGGAGCATGACCCCGATTGGCCCGCGCTTTATCTGCGCTGGGAGTTGACCTTGCTTGAGGATATGGGCTTTGGCCTTGATCTTTCGCGCTGTGCGGTATCGGGCGCGCGGGATGATCTGGCCTTTGTCAGCCCGAAAACCGGACGTGCGGTTAGCCGGGCGGGGGCGGGGGAATGGGCGGACCGGCTGTTTCCATTGCCTGCGTGTCTTTTGGGGCAGGGGCCTGTCATCGGGGCGGAGCTTATTCAGGGCTTGGCCATCACCGGGCATTTTCTTTCGCGGGAACTGACCGACGTTTTGGGCAACCGCCCGATGCCAGAAGCGCGCGAGCGGCTTTTGGCACTGTTGGAGAAGCGCGCATGAAAGTCGCCAAAGCTTTGGTCATCATCGGCCACCCGGCACCGAGCAGTTTCAATCATGCATTGGCCGCGCGCGTGGCCGAGGTGTGGCAGGCGTCGGGGCTGGAGGTTGCAGTGCTGGATTTGGCTGCGATTGGTTTTGACCCTTGCCTCACCCCTGCTGAGGCGCGCGGCGCGCCCTCTGCGGACAAGCAGGTGCAGGCCCATATAGCGGCGCTTCTGGCCGCCGATTACTTGGCCATTGTCCACCCGGTGATGTGGGGAATGCCGCCTGCCATTTTGAAAGGCTGGATTGATCGGGTGTTCGCTTTGGGCAGCGCTTACGGCTTTGCGACAGGCACAAGCGAGGCGGAGGGCGCCCCGGCCATTGGTCTTTTACGCCTGACGCGTGCGCTTGTGCTTTGCACCTCCAACGCAGAGCCATCACAGGGCGGTGGCGATCCGCTGGAACAGATCTGGTGCGATGGCATCTTTCGGTTTTGCGGTGTCGTGCAGGTGGATTATCGTAGTTTTGCGCCCCTCGTACCCAATACGGATGCCACGCGCGCGGGCTGGCTGGATGAGGCCGGGGTGCTGGCGGCCGAGGCACTTCGCTAGCGCGGGGGGACTTCAGGCAGTGTTGGCACCCGCGGTGATCGGCTTTTCGGGGCGTTGGGCTGTTCGTTCCGCTTCTTGCCGGACCGTGAAACAAAAACAGCTTGTTAGCACCCGCGCTTGCCATTTCCGACCCATTCTGTCGCGCAAAGCATAGACGTCTTTGGGCTTGTGGGGGCAGATGTTGCACCGGAGCCTTGCGCCAAAGGTCCAGATTTTCAGAGAAATGTATGGCCACGAAATGTCTTCCTGTGTTTCTGCGTCACAGTCCGGTTCCGGGGGTGCGGGATTTTGCCTTGCTGGCCGGGCTCGATGCCTCGGTGCGCGGGATGTTGATCTCGGTGATGCCGCTGACGGTCTATGAGGCGCTGGGCAGTGCGGAATCCGTGTCGCAGGTGTATTTCATTGCTGGGCTGGCATCGCTGTTTCTGGGGCTGATGGTGCCATGGGCCACCCGTTATATTCCCCGGCGCTGGATGTATACGCTTGGCGCTCTGCTCTATCTGCTGGGGGCGGGGCTGGCGGTTTATGGTGGTCCGGTGGCGGTGCCGATGGCGCTTATGGCGAATGCGGCGGCCACGGCGACGACCTTCGTGTGCTTCAACGCCTATGTGCTGGATTATATCGAGCGGTCGAATCTGGGCAGAAGCCAGTCGCTGAACATGCTGTATGCCGCTGCCCCTTGGGTGATCGGCCCCTTGCTGGGGGTGTGGCTGCGAGAGATATGGATGCCACTGCCCTTTGTCATCGCCGGGGCGTTCGGGCTGGCGCTGCTTGCGACCTTTTGGGTTTTGCGGCTTGGCAATGGCAAGCAGATCAGCCGCGCGCGCCGCCCCGCGACCAACCCGCTGGCCTTTCTGGGCCGGTTTTTCGCCCAGCCCCGGTTGATCGCGGGCTGGCTCTTTGCTGTAATCCGGTCTTGTGGCTGGTGGGTCTATGTTGTCTACCTGCCGATTTTTTGTATTGAGGCAGGCTTAAGCGACAAGGTCGGCGGCGTGGCACTGTCGCTTTCCAACGGCTTACTGTTCGTCACGCCGCTGATGCTGCGCGCGGTCAACAAACTGACCGTGCGGCGCAGCGTTCTGGGGTCTTTTGCAATTTGCGCGCTGGCCTTCTTTGGCTCCGCCCTTGCCGCGCCCCTGCCATGGGTCTCGGTTGCTTTGATGATGGGCGGCGCGGTGATGCGGGTGGTCTTGGATGT
>CALEMZ010000410.1 GCA_937910975.1 uncultured Pseudorhodobacter sp.
GGTCAGATCGCGCATCTGCGCGGCCACCGCTTCGACGATTTCTTCACGTCCATAGCCAACATTTGTGCACCACATTCCGCCGGGCCCATCGATCAACTGGTTGCCATCGCTGTCGGTGATATAAATGCCTTCGCCCTTGGTGATGACGGTTCTGGCCTCGGCGCCAATCGCTGTTACGTCTTCCCACGGGTGCAGGAAATGTCGGTCCTTGGCCTGAAGGCTTTGGGTGTCTGCGTTGGTTTCATCAACCATTATGCGTCGTCCTTTTTGTGGCTATTGCTGCTCATATCTTTGCGCCGATGCGCAGTCCTTCGAGTACGGCCTCTTCGACGGTTCTGGGGCAAAGGCAGTCGCCGATCAGATGGGTTTCGCCCGCCCAATTTCCGAGACTTTCCGCAAGCGACGTTTCCGGTGAGTTCCCAAGTGCCGTGACAACAGTGTCGACGCCCTCAATCACAATGGGTTCGCCGCTGAGCGTATGCTGAAAATAGGCGCTGTCGCTATCGGCCCCAAACAAGCGGGCGTATGGGATGATCTCGATCCCCAAACGGTGCAAATCACCTAGCCATTTGTCTCGCGCGTATTGCGGGATCATCTGTCCGGCTGTCGCGCCGTTGACCGCAAGTCTTACATGGCAGCCATCACGGGCAAGTCGCTCGGCGAGGCCCAGCCCGATCCAGTCGCAGCGCCAGTCTGCAATCGCAACCCTTGCGCCGACATTTGCCTCGCCGTTCAACACCTGCCAGGCCGTCACCAAATGGGCCTCATCGCTGCCTTCCAGAGCCGGGGTGAAAGGCTTGGCGCCGGTGGCCAGAACCAGCACATCTGGCGCGATGTGCTCCACCAGATCACGCGTGACCTTGTGGTTCATAGAAATCTCAACGCCTGTGGCACGCATTTCGCGAGCAAGGTTTTGGATGATCCCACCAAATTCGGCCCGGCCGGGGAGAAGTTGCGCAAGCCCAACCTGACCACCCAGCGCGCCAGAGCCCTCAAAGAGTGTTACGTTATGCCCACGTTCAGCGGCGATTGCCGCGGCTTTCATTCCTGCGGGTCCACCACCGACGACCATGACCTGACGAGGAGGCTTCGCCGCGGTGAGATTTCCAAATTCCAGCTCGCGCCCGGTTTCCGGTCGTTGGATGCACGAGATCGGATAGCCGTTCAGCATATGGCCGATACAGGCCTGATTGCAGGCGACACAGGCGCGGATACTATCGACCTCTCCCGCCGCGGCTTTGGCTGGCATTTGTGGATCAGCGATCATTGCCCGGGTCATGCCGCACATGTCAGCCTGACCGCTTGCCAAAACCTCCTCAGCGATTTGTGGTTGATTGATCCGGCCGGCTACAAAAATTGGAATATCCATTTGAGCGCGGATCGTCGAAGCAAGCGGTGCCGTATAGGCTGTTTCAATGGCCATCGGCGGAACGATGTGTACCGAACCGGCCAGTCCGGCAGAGGTGCCCGCAGTCACATTCAGGTAGTCAAGCACACCATCACTTGCCAAGGCCGCCGCGATCTCAAGGCATTCGCCTCCCTCCAGCCCGTCATGGTCTTTCTCGTCTCCAGACAAGCGCATGCCGATGGCCATATCGGCTCCCGCTCCCCGGCGCAGAGAGGTCAGAATTTCGCGGGCAAAGCGCAGCCGGTTTTCCAGGGT
>CALEMZ010000411.1 GCA_937910975.1 uncultured Pseudorhodobacter sp.
CAAACTATGGTTCTGATTGTTTTGCATTGACATAACTACAAAACTAGTTATTTAGGATGCATGACAATAGCCACGCCCACCGCCCGCTCCCTGGCCGCCCTTGGCCATGACGCCCGCCTTGGTATTTACCGACTCTTGGTGAAATCGGGTGGCTCAGGGCTGACCGTTGGCGATCTTGGCGCACATATGGGCCTCCCGGCCTCGACCCTTGCACACCACATGCGCACCTTGGTGGACGCGGGCCTTGTGATCCAAACCAAGCAGGGCCGCGAGATCATGAACCATGCCGATTATGACCAAATGAACCATATCGTTGATTTTCTAACATCCGAATGCTGCCTTGGTGTCAGCAGCACACAGCACAGCACTGCCTGACCTCCCACTACTTTTCTTGCTCAATTATAACCATATAACCGGTGATTTAACATGACAGACGCCGCTCTCCCTCCCCGCCACACGGCGCTTGCAACGTTGTGGAAAGATCACCGCGTCTGGCTCGCCTCGGCGCTTATCCTCGCGATCACTGCTGTTTTTTCACCACCGCAAGCGATCCAAAGCATCTCGTTCACAGCGGCCGCCCTTTGGCACACGGCGCCCTTCCTTTTGCTTTCCATCGGCATCGCGGCTTGGGCAGGCGCAACAGGTGCTGACAACCTGATCGCCCGCGCATTTACCGGAACGCCGCTTTTGATGATCGCGCTGGCGGCCGTGGCGGGTGGGCTATCGCCGTTTTGTTCCTGCGGGGTGATCCCGCTGATCGCCGCATTGCTGGCGATGGGCGTGCCACTGTCCGCTGTCATGGCGTTTTGGCTCGCCTCACCGATTATGGACCCCTCGATGTTTGTGCTGACCTCTGGTGTGCTTGGCGTCGAATTTGCGCTGGCAAAAACCGCTGCCGCAATCGGGCTGGGCGTCATGGGTGGCGTTGTTGTCCTCATGCTGTCCAAAAGCCCCATTCTGGCCAACCCACTGCGCGACGGGATCGGCAACGGCGGATGCGGCGGGTCAACCGTGCGTGCCCCCAAACAAGTCGTCTGGCGGTTCTGGAGCGATGCTGACCGGCGCGCGAAATTCGCCCGCGAAGCGCTCAAAACCACACTCTTCCTTGCAAAGTGGCTCACTCTCGCCTTCCTGCTCGAAAGCCTGATGCTGGCGCTCATTCCGGCTGAAACGATCACGGCTTTGCTTGGCGGCACAGGCATCGGTCCAATCGCACTTGCCACGGTGGTCGGTGTTCCCGCCTACCTGAACGGCTATGCCGCACTCCCCTTGGTCGGCGGTTTGATCAGCCAAGGCATGGCCCCCGGTGCAGGCCTTGCCTTTCTGGTCGCAGGCGGCGTGACCTCCCTGCCCGCAGCAATCGCTGTCTGGGCATTGGTCAAGCCGCGCGTGTTCGGCCTTTATATTGCGCTGTCCCTGTCGGGCGCATTCGCCAGCGGGTTGCTGTTTCAGGCATGGAGCGTCCTTTAGAAACAAGAAGGCCCGCCTTACCGGGCGCGGCTTTGCTGCATCACCAGCCCCAACAGGACGAGCGTTACGCAGGTCACAATCGCAAACCCGATGCTTCCCTCGATTACCAACAACACCAATGATATCGCAAAAGTCACAGCCACTAATGCGGCGCCCCAAAACCGTGTCGGCGCGATGACAATCATCACTCCACCAATAAACTGGACTGCGCCAAAGGCCATCAGCATAGCATTGCTAAACCCGTATTTGCTAAAAAAGTCCGTGTCTTGCGCCATCAACATGATCTTGGTCGCGCCCGACGAACAGGCCAGAAAGACCAAGATGGCAAGAACTGCGATGTATGCGATCTTCACCCCTGACACGCGCCTCTATAGGCCTCTTCAAACAGCATCTCCCAGCTCCCGCCATAACCGTTGCGCATCATTTCGGCCATGTCGCCGTAGCCTTCCCAGTTGCTATGTACCAGTTCAACGCGGGTCTGCGTCGCGCTGATCGGGGTGAATGTCACATCGACTTGCCCAGACTGCTCGGCAGGCAGCCCCATGTGGAAATCCAGCTGCAAATGAGCATGCGGGTCGAACTTCGTGAACGTCCCCCAATGGTGCGCCACATCATCCGCCGCCGTCTCAACGATCTGCCCGCCAAGGCGCGCATCAACCGCCAACCCTTTGGCCGGACCACCCGCTCGCATCAGCGACATGGAGCGTTTATCAAGCGGCCACCACGCAGGCATATCGCAGAAAACCTCGAACGCTTTTTGCTGGGCACAGGGCACGTCGATCGTTTTGACGACAGGATCAAGCATATGGGTATTCCTTTGTTAATTGGATGTGCGGCGCTGTACTTCGGCGGCGTAGGCCCCCAAGGCATCGCCCCAGAATTGATCAATATAGCTGCGTAGATATTCCAGCCCGTCATGGCGCACTGCGTAAATCCGGTGGCTCCCCTTTGGTGTCACCGTAACTAACTTGGCGTTTTCCAGAACTTTCAGATGTTGCGACACGGCAGGCCGACTTACGGTTTGATCCTTGGCGAGATCAGTGACCGTGCTTGGCCCCTGCCAAAGGGTCTCAAATATCTTGCGCCGGGTCGGATCGGCAAGTGCGGCAAGTACATTCTCGTAAGTCATGACTAACATGTAAGCCCAAACTTACAGGTTAGTCAATGGCCACCCCATCCGCCAAAATCCGCCAATCAGTCGCGCGGCGATAATTCTGCTATCCAGCCCCAAGACTCCTGCTACGCTTGCCCCATCAATCACACTTAAGGGGACATTTCATGTCTATCACTCTCAACCGCCGAGGCTTTCTTGCCGGGACCGCCGGCTTTATCGCACTGCACCCGTTTTCGGTCAGTGCTGCGGGAAATCAGGCGCACCTGCGCATCATGGAAACCACCGACCTGCACGTGCATGTCTTTCCCTATGATTACTATGCCGACAAGGCAGTCGATACCGTCGGCCTTGCCCGCACCGCATCAATCATCGACAGCGTGCGCGCGGAATCGACCAACGCGATCCTGCTCGACAATGGTGACTTCCTACAGGGCAACCCGATGGGGGATTACATCGCCTATGAACGCGGCATGGCCGAGGGCGACACCCATCCGGTGATCCAAGCAATGAACACGCTGGGCTATGAAGCCTCCACACTTGGCAACCACGAGTTTAACTACGGCCTCGATTTCCTGATGAAATCGGTCGCAGGTGCGAACTTCCCCGTTGTCTCGGCCAATATCGCCAAGACCATGGGGGCCAGCCCCACCGATGATGAAACCTTGCTGCTGCCCTACGTTATCCTTGATCGTGAAATCATCGATGGTAACGGCGACAGCCACCCCATCC
>CALEMZ010000412.1 GCA_937910975.1 uncultured Pseudorhodobacter sp.
GGTGACAACAGGTTAACGCCAAAATCCGTCGCCACAGAGATACGCAGCAGGCCGGACGGGGCGGATTGCATAGATGTGACCAGCGCATCGGCTTCGCCAGCGTCATTGAGCACGCGTCGGGCACGATCATAATAGGCAAGGCCAATCTCGGTCGGACTAACACGGCGAGTGGTACGGTTCAAAAGCCGCGCGCCAAGCCGGGCCTCAAGCGATGAAACGTGTTTTGAGACGGCAGATTTAGATATCCCCATCTTCTTTGCCGCATCGGTAAAGCCTCCTTGATCCACTACTGTGGCGAAAGCTTCCATTTCGGTAAGTCGATCCATTGTTTTCCCCATGCGGTAAGTGCAGGTACATACCCCTTATTGATGCTCAAATCAGGCAAGATAGGGGCGCTGGCGCGGCCAGTCCGAGGTAATTCGAAGGATCGTTAATGGCAGGGAAACAAAAAACTCTTGGCAGGATGGTGCCGATTTTGGATGAGTTAGCCGGTGAGAAAAGATGCAGAGCGAATGCTGCGGCGAAAACCTTGTTCCAGTTTTCGAACACATTATGCGCCAACAACTTGGCAATACCGTCAGTGCACTACAGCCCGTGGGCTGGGTCATGTAAGGGCATCACTTGGCACGGGCCCTGTTCGGGAGGCGGAAAGGGCGGCTGACTTCCTTGTAGACGCCGGTGAACCACATGGACATGCTGCGTTCTGGCGACTTCATTTCCATGCATATCTTGCGCGTGCCACCAACCACAACTCCATATCCGCGCTTGGCAAGCATGTCCCGCACATCCTGATATGAAAGCGGATAGCAGCGGTCCCAGCGCATCGTGGGCCCTCTTTGGAAAAACTGTGGCCTTGAGCTTCTTGCTCTTACTCGATTAATGCAACGCCCCCCCCTCAGGAGTCTTTAGCGCATAGGCGCTGTCCAAATCGGGTTTCATTGCCATATGCCCACCAAGCCGCATCCCAAGCCCAAAATCAAGTTGCACCGCCGCCCAACGCCGCCGATAAACGAGCGCATGAAGACACTCCTCTCCCTTGGTCATGGTTACTGCGCACAGGCACTGGCGCAGGTTCTGCTGCCCCAAGGCTGGCGCATCATCGGCACCACCCGCAGCCCCGAAAAAGCTCGGCACTTGCGCGCTCAGGGTGTCGAGCCCCTGCTCTGGCCCGGCACTGCGCTACCGCTTGACCAGGTCACCCATCTTCTGACCTCCATTTCACCTGATGCTGCGGGTGATCCTATCCTCAATGTCCTCGGCCCCCAAATCGCCGCGACGCCCCTGCAATGGGCAGGCTACCTGTCCACCACCGGGGTTTACGGCGATCATTGCGGCGGCTGGGTGAATGAGGATAGCCCGCTCACCCCAACCACCACCCGCGGCCAACAGCGCATGCTGGCCGAAGCGCAATGGCAAGCCCTGGGTCTGCCGCTGCATATCTTCCGCCTCGCAGGCATCTACGGCCCCGGACGCGGCCCCTTCGCCAAGGTCCGCGATGGCACCGCCCGCCGCATCCTCAAACCCGGGCAGGTATTCTCGCGCATTCATGTTGCCGATATCGCGCAAACCTTGGCCGCCTCCATCGCACGGCCCAACCCCGGCCGCGTCTATAACCTCTGCGATGATGATCCGGCCCCCCCAGAAGACGTGATCGCCTATGCCGCGAAGCTCCTCGGCCTGCCCATCCCGCTTGCCGAAAGCTGGGATGAGGCAGAAATGACCCCCATGGCCCGCAGCTTCTACGCCGAGAACAAACGCGTAAAGAACAACCGGATCAAATCCGAACTCGGCATCCACCTCCGCTTCCCTGATTACCGCGCAGGCCTGCAAGCGCTGCTAGACCAAAGCGCTGAGTAAGTTTTTGCATGGTTTGAGAAGTGTCCAGCTTAGAGTCAGACCCCAAGACCAAAACAGGACGACGGCCTGCGTGATAGCTTAAAGAAAGGTCACTGGGCATCGGTCGTAGCTGGTGGCTGGGCGGAAGCTTGAATCGCCCCGCCGTACAAACCTCAAACCAAGCAATGGGTCCTGACCCTGAGCGCGGGCCTGGCAAAAGGGGCCAAACTGACGGAGGCGCGCCAAGGTTTTGCGGGCCTAATTGCTTTTTCCGCAGGGCAAGGATAGTGCTATAGCACCTTGGCCTTGTAGCCATATTTGATCGTCCGAAAGAAAAAACATGTCCAAAGATCTGTTTGGCACCGATGGGGTGCGCGGCCAAGCCAATAGCTGGCCGATGACCGCCGAAGTGGCCTTGCGCCTAGGGGCCGCTGCGGGTCGCCACTTTCGGCGCGACAAACAAGAACACCGCGTGGTGATCGGCAAGGACACGCGGCTTTCGGGCTATATGATTGAAACCGCTTTGACGGCAGGCTTTACCTCGACCGGTATGAATGTCTTTGTTCTTGGCCCGGTGCCAACCCCGGCGATCGGCTATCTGACCCATTCTTTGCGCGCCGATGTCGGGGTGATGATCTCGGCCAGCCACAACCCGGCCACGGATAATGGCATCAAGTTTTTCGGCCCCGATGGCTTCAAGCTAAGCGATGATGACGAGCGCAGCATTCAAAACCTACTGGAAGAAGGTGTGCCCCCCACGGCCCCCGAAAACATCGGGCGCGCGCGGCGGCTGGAAGATGCCCGCGGGCGCTATGTCGAATATGCCAAGACCACCTTCCCTCACCGCAAGCGGCTGGACGGTCTGCGCATTGTGCTCGATTGTGCCAATGGCGCAGCGTACCGGACCGCGCCTGCCGTGCTGTGGGAGCTGGGTGCCGAAGTTATCTCAATCGGGGTGTCGCCAAACGGATTCAACATCAATGATGACTGCGGATCGAACCATCCGCAGGCCGCCGCCCGCAAGGTGCGTGAAAGCCGGGCAGATATTGGCATCTGCCTGGACGGCGATGCCGACCGGGTTATCCTGATCGACGAAAAAGGCCAGATCATCGACGGCGACCAGATCATGGGGCTGATCGCCTCACATTGGGCGCGCGAGGGCCGCTTGCAGGGCAATACGCTTGTGGCCACTGTCATGTCCAACCTTGGGCTGGAGCGGTTCTTGCAAAGTCAGGGCATCGGGCTAGAACGCACCGCCGTAGGGGATCGGCATGTGGTGGAGGCGATGCGCGCCAAGGGCCACAATCTGGGCGGCGAACAATCCGGCCATATCGTGATGACCGATTACGCCACCACCGGTGACGGGCTGGTCGGAGCGTTGCAATTCCTCGCAGCTATGGTTGAGACTGGCAAAAAATCCAGCGTCTTGGGCCAGGTGTTTGAGAAAGTGCCCCAAAAGTTGATCAATGTGCGTTATGCCCGCAACAAGGCCCCCCTAGACAGCGATGAGGTGCAGCAGGCAATCGCCGCAGGCGAAGCCGCCCTTGGCGCACACGGGCGGTTGTTAATACGCAAATCTGGCACAGAGCCTTTGATCCGCGTCATGGGCGAGGCCGAAGATTTGGGGCTGCTGAACGAGGTTCTGTCCACGATTGTGGACAGCGTGAATCGCGCCTCCTAAGACTGTACCCGCTCTGGCCAGTCTGGCCCATCCGTTCGGTTTACGGCGCCTGTCGCCCCAAACGCCGAGCCTATCGGCTGTGTCGTAAGCTTTGACAAGGTTAAAGGATGATTATCCTGCCAAAGCAGGTCAACCGGTATTGCCAAGTTGTTGGTCTCGGTTTGTGAAGTTTGGAAAAGGCAGGGTCATATAGCCATTACGGTGGTGTAATCGCTCCAGAGGTTGAACGCATCAGCCCGGACGTGGCGGTATGAGGCTGTGGGCGCGGTGGTCGATCCCGGCGGATGCAATCTGCAAAATACCGACCAAAGCGGTTGACCCAAAGCCGGATCGCTTCCCGGCGAACAATTACGCCCCGCGCGGCATATGGGTCAGAATGCTCATCAAATTCCCATACCCAGATCAGGTGCGGCCAACACCTTGGCAATACCGTTATGTGATCGTCCGGAATGGGGCGGCTATTTTCTGAGTTTTTCTTGCAGATTACGAAGCACCTCGGCCCTCCCAAAGGCTGATTTTGCAGCTGCTCGAGCATCCATCCATTCGGCCGTTTGGCGCGCGAGCACG
>CALEMZ010000413.1 GCA_937910975.1 uncultured Pseudorhodobacter sp.
GGCCTGCGTCATCTCGGCAAGAGAATAGCCGCCCATATCAAATGGGTTGCGGGTGATGGTCATGGGGAACTCCTGGGAAAAAGGGGGATAAGGCTGATCGCGCGAGGTAATCGACGCAGGTCTGCAAGGATCAGGCGGTGTCGCGCGCGATAATGCCAGCGGCGGCCAACTGGCTGAGTTTGGCAGTGATCTTGCTGCCGTCATCGACGGATGCGTCATAGGCAAGGCCTGCACGGGAGACGATTGCCGGGCCGCGGGCGAGGACAATCCCGGTGGCATCGGCCAGCGTGGCATCAACGGCATAGAGCAGAACCGCCACTGCCGTCTCTGCTCCATTGGTGCCAGTGTCAGTCGAGAGCGTGTATTTGCCGTTGACGGTGATTTTGCCCAGCACAGAGCCAACGGGGTAGGGCAAGCCAGCCAGCAGCGTGATGGTCTCTCGGGTGTAATTCGGGTCGACCTCGTATTTGAGGACATCGCCCATGGTCGGGGGTTGATGAAGGACAGTCATAGTGGCGTTCCTGTGTGTGGGTGCAAAAAGTATCCCCCGCCAGTGCGGTATGGCGGGGGATCAGTCAGGCAGGGAGATGTCGGGTTTTGGTCTGGGAATAGCCGGGGCGTCAGGCCCGGGCACCAGCTGCAGCTGCGCGTTTTGCAGCCGCGACGATTGGGCTTTCCTTCGTCTGTGGACGGATGGGCGAGGGCGGGGCGGCCACAATATCGCGCGCGTCGGCGGCAGCACTTGCGCGCTCAATCACAAGGCGGCGCAGGGCTTCGGGCGTTGTGCCGTCGCGCAGCGCTTTTGCCGCGTCGATGGCAACACCAAGCCTGCCTGCCTGCGCCGCGATCTCGGCGATCTCTGCCGCGGCCTCGCGGAGCTGCGCTGACAACTCTGCCAGATTGCCCGGCTGTGTCGCCGTGGGGGCCATCGGTGCAGTTGCCGCTTGAGGCGTTGCCGGGGCGGCAGGCGGGTCATCTGCTTTATCTGTATTGCCGTCCTGCGATTCAATGGCCTCATCGACAGCTTCCAGAGGTTTGTCGTTGGGGTCGTGTTCGGTGGCCATGTGCGCCTCCTGTTTGGGGTGGGGAAGGGATGCGCGCCGAGCGCGCGCGGGTGAAAGGACTGGGGTGCGGGCCACCAGTTGCCGGAAGGCCGCAAAGCCGCGCGCAAGATCGGTGACCTCGTCGGCGAGGCCCGAGGCTATGCGCGTATGATCCCGGATCGTGACCGTGATGAATGGGTGCGGCTGGAGATTGAAAGCAATCCACTGCCGATCTGCACCCGTCCGCAGGTGCTGCGCAGCGCGCGGCGGACCTGATGAACGCCTTTGCCGAGGCGCTTGGGGTCCTGTTTCTGGACCCCAATATCTCGGTGGAACTCTGGCACCGAGACAGTGAGGGCCAGTTCACCCGCGCGCGGGGTATCCTGCGTCGCCCGGATGAAATCACTGAGTTCGGGTCTGCGCGGCTGCTTTCGGATACCGTCCGGATCGATGTTCGGGTGGCTGAAATTCCTGCTCCGCGCCCGCAAGAGCAAATCCTGATCGGCGAGGAGACTTTCCTCATTCAGGGAGAACCGCGCCGCGATCGGGAGCGGTTGGTTTGGACCATCGAGCTGTGGCCGGCATGAAGATCAAACTCGACCTTGCGCCCAATCTGGTGGCGGCCATGGCAGCAGAAATCGCCGCCGGGGAAAAAGCGGTGTCCGCCGCCATGCGCGAGACAGGCACTTCCCTGAAATTCGCCTGGCGCGGCCAGATCACCGGCGCGGGGCTGGGCACAAGGCTGGCAAACTCGATCCGCCTCGCCAGCTTTCCGAAATCGGGCGAAAGCCTGAACGCGGCTGCACTGGTCTGGTCGAACGCGCCAGTGATCGTCGGCGCACATGACACCGGCCCGTTGATCCGCTCGAAAAGCGGCTTCTGGTTGGCGATCCCCACGCCAGCGGCGGGCAAATCCACGCGCGGCGGCCGGATTGCCCCAGGCGAATGGGAACGGCGCACGGGGTTGCGCCTCCGGTTTATCTACCGTCGTCGGGGACCGAGCCTGCTGGTGGCCGAGGGGCGACTGAATACCAAGGGCCGGGCCGTGGCGTCCAAGTCGAAAACCGGACGCGGGGTGACAACCGTGCCGATCTTCCTGCTGGTGCCGCAGGTCAAGCTGCGGAAACGGCTGGATCTGGCCCGGGATGCGGAGCGGGCGGTGGATGGCGTGCCGGGGTTGATCGTAGCGAACTGGGTCGAGGGGACGCTGTGACTTGGTCTCGCGTTACTTCTGTTCCATAAGCTCGGCAAGCTGGCCGCTGGTCTTCTGCACGCTGGCAAGCAGTGCCTTCCAGTCGCTGGGCGGGTTTCCATCCTCCAGCATGCCCTTAAACACCCGATAGGCGTCCGTGCGGCTGTCATAGGCGCGCAGCGTCGTATCGTCGTTCACCCATGCAAAAATGATCACGTGGCTTTCAGCGTGGAAGCGGAAAAACAGCCGGTACTGCTGAAAGAACTTCGCCCGAAACCAATGCCGATGCTCGTCGCCCAGCGTGTTGCCTTGCCGGAACTTCGGGTCGGTGGGGTCGGAAGGGATCTCTTCAAAAACCAGCTTGTTGATCGCGGCAAGGCGCTTGGTGGCGTTCTTGCTGCGATAACCGGCCGGGTTGGCGGCCTTGAGGGACGCAACCTTTTCGACCAACTCCGCTACCTGACCCAAAAACAGCGGATGCGCGAACAGGGTCCATCCGTTCACAACCAACGGCACAACGGAACCGTCGGTCATTCATCTTCGGGCGACAGGGCCGCATCAAGATCAAGTTCGACACCATCGACCAGTTCGCACAGCTTGGCCCGCAGCGAGGTATCCAGCGCCCGGATATGGCCGGGATTATGGCTGATGTCGTGCGCCAGAAACGACAGAAACGCACCAATGGCTGGGTCTTCTGCGGCCTCCATGACGCGGCTAAGAAGAACATCGCCTTCGGGCAGGATGGTGTAGGAGATGCGGTCACGCTTCTTCAGGCCAAGCGCCTTGCGCACGACCCCGGGCATTGTCGTCTGATACTTGTCTGTCAGCGTGGACTCGACCTTGAGTTCGGCAAGCATGTGATTCTCCTTCACGTCGCTAGATCAAGGTAAGGCAAACGCATTACCTATTCAAGAACGCAGCGGCAGAAATTGCCTGCAGGCGTTTCGAACCGCCCCGAAACTTTGGTGTTCCCATGCCCACAACCCGCGAAACCATCCTTGCCGCGCTTCACGCGCGGCTGCAGCCGCTTGCCGCCCTTGTGCTGCGCGATGCCGTCCTGCCCGAGCGCATCCCACCTTCCGGGCTGATCATCCTGCGCGATGGCCAGCCGGGAGAGCCGGAAGTCACGCTGTCGCCCCTGCGCTATCATTACCAGCACCGAGCCGAGCTGGAGGTCGTTGTCCAAGCCGGAACCGGCCGGGCCGCAGCTTTCGACAGCCTGATCGCCAGCGTCGGCGCGGCGCTTGAAACAGACCGTACACTTGGTGGCCTCTGTGACTGGGTCGAACCCGAAGCCCCAGCCTCCGTCGACCTACCCATCGAAGGTGCGGCCAGCTTGAAGGCGGCTGTGATCACCGTTGTCCTCCACTACACCACCACCGGCCCTCTGGCCTAACACCCCCAACATCAGGAGAACACCATGGCACGAGCCCAAGGGGCGCGGGCGCAGATGGCGCTTGCCTTCGAGACAACCTATGGCACGCCGCCCGTAAGTGGGTTTACAAAAATGCCTTTCGCCAGCACGTCGCTTGGCGCGGAGCAGCCGCTACAGACCTCGGAACTCTTGGGCTAGGACACCACCCCAGTTTCGCGAACACTTATTCGCGCCAGGGAGATTATGGAGCGGTATGAATTTGGCTGGCAATTGATGCGATTGATTTGACGCCGTTCGAAATCACAACCGGCTTCGCAGAAGTTTCGGAAGTGTGGCAGTGGTTTTCAGAATATATTTTGGCCTTGGTGATACCCTTTCTGGGTCAACTGGACAGATCAAGATAGCAAAGACGAGGCTAGCACTGCTATTTATCGCCGCTTTTTCGGTTTCAATACTCGAGAAAGCTACCTTGT
>CALEMZ010000414.1 GCA_937910975.1 uncultured Pseudorhodobacter sp.
CTTTGCCGCGGGTTTCTTGGCCGCCGGTTTCTTGGCCGGAGCCTTCTTTTTGGTCCCCGTCTTCGCTGCCCGTTCAGCCAGCAATTCCAAGGCCTGCTCCACCGAAACCTCAGCTGGCTCAATTTCCTTCGGCACGGTCGCGTTAATCTTGCCCCATTTGATGTAAGGCCCGTAGCGGCCCGGCATCACCTGCATCACCCCGCCCTCGGGATGCTCGCCGAGGTCCTTGATCGGCTCCGCCACCGCCCGCGTCTTGGAGTATTTATTCGCCAAAACCTCCACCGCGCGGTTCATCCCGATGGTGAACACCTCCTCCACGTCCGGCAGGTTGGCGTAGACTTTGTTATGCTTCACATAGGGGCCATAGCGGCCAATCGCAGCCTCGACCATCTCTCCATCTTCCGGGTGCGGCCCGATCATGCGTGGTAAGGACAGCAGGGTCAGCGCCTTCTCCAATGTCAGGCTCGCCGGGGACCACCCCTTTGGCAGGCTTGCCCGCGGCGGTTTCGGCACTTCTTCGGTCGCCTCGCCACGCTGCACATAGGGGCCAAAACGCCCCGAGCGCAGGCTGATCTGTTCGCCGTTATCATCCACGCCCAACACTTGCCCATCAGGAGAAATCGCCGCGCCCTCATCCCCTCCCGCGACCGAAATCGGGCGGGTATAGCGGCACTCCGGGTAATTGCCGCAGCCGATGAACGCCCCACCTGAACGAGCCGTTTTCAGATGCAAGCGCCCTGCCCCACAAACCGGGCAAACGCGCGGGTCCGTACCATCGGCGCGCGCGGGGTAAAGATGCGGGGCGAGGAAATCATCAATCTTGGTGAGAACCTCTCCGATCCGCAGATCCGCCGTCTCGGCAATTGCCGCCGAAAAATCACGCCAAAACCGGGCCAGAACCTCTTTGTAATCCCGGTCGCCTGCCGAGACATCATCAAGCTGCCCCTCCAGATCGGCGGTAAAATCATATTCCACATATTTGCTGAAATAATTCGAAAGGAAGGCTGTCACCAGCCGCCCCTTATCCTCGGGGAACAGCCGGTTCTTGTCCTTGCGCACATATTCGCGGTCCACAATCGTGGTCATGATCGAGGCATAGGTCGAAGGCCGCCCGATCCCAAGTTCTTCCATCCGTTTGACCAACGTCGCCTCGGTATAGCGCGGCGGCGGTTGGGTGAAATGCTGGCTACCCAGCACCGATTGCCCCTCATTGGTCACGGCAGAAGCAACACGGGGCGCAACGCCCTCAAGCACATCATCTTCCGCAGCGGCAGCTTTGGCAAATGCCTCCGTGAAGGCACCCTTCACAAATTCTGCGGCCTCGCCCTGCATGATCTGCGGCAGGCGGCCCTCATCGCCGTCCTCATCGTCACGGCCTTCCTCATAAAGCTTCAGGAAACCGTCAAACAGCACGACCTGCCCCGTGGCACGCAGCACAACCTGGCCATCCTTGCTTCCGACATCCACTGTCGTCCGCTCCAACCGTGCGCCCGCCATCTGGCTCGCAATCGTGCGCTTCCAGATCAGGTCATAGAGCTTTTTTTGCTCCCCATCGAGGCGCAGATCCTCGGCGGCTTTGGACATTTCGGTGGGGCGAATACATTCATGCGCCTCTTGGGCGTTCTTGGCCTTGTTTTTGTAAATGCGGGGTGTCTCAGGCACATATTTCGCGCC
>CALEMZ010000415.1 GCA_937910975.1 uncultured Pseudorhodobacter sp.
TTTTCAGATCTTTTGTACAAGGTCTTTGACCCACGTGCGAAATAGACTCGTGCCAAACAGACCCCTGCCCCAAAAAAGGACGCCAACATAATGGCCGAGCAATCCCTGCGGCAATGGCTGCTGACCGACACCCCCACCTCGCGCAGACATGCCAAGCTTTCCGCGATTTACCACGGCTGGTTGTCGTTTCGCGGCAATACGATGGCGATGATTGGCCTGTGGATTTTGCTCGCCCTTGTCGGCATCGCGGCCTTTGCCCCGATCTTGTCGCCCCATGATCCCTTTGTCCAAGACCTTGGTAATCGGCTTGCCCCTTTGGGCACCGAAGGTCATATCCTTGGCTCCGACAGCCTTGGCCGCGATATCCTGTCGCGCCTGATCTATGGCAGCCGGATCACCCTTTATATCGTGGCGCTTGTCGCGCTGATTGCCCCCGTTGTTGGCCTGCTGGTCGGCACCGTGTCAGGCTATGTTGGCGGCTGGGTCGATGTCGTACTGATGCGCATCACCGATATTTTCCTCGCCTTTCCAAGGCTGGTTCTGGCGCTAGCTTTCGTGGCCGCCCTTGGTGCAGGCATTGAAAACGCGGTGCTGGCCATTTCGCTGACCGCTTGGCCGCCCTATGCGCGGATCGCGCGGGCCGAAACGCTGACCATCCGCGCCGCCGATTATATCAGCGCCATCCAGCTGCAAGGCGCAGGCGCCATGCGGATCATCACCCGTCACATCTGGCCGCTCTGCGTCTCCTCCCTCATCGTGCGGGTCACACTGGACATGGCCGGCATTATCCTCGCCGCTGCGGGCCTTGGCTTCCTTGGCCTTGGCGCACAACCCCCTTCGCCTGAATGGGGCGCGATGATCTCGGAAGGCCGCCGGTTCATCCTTGACCATTGGTGGGTCGCCACCATGCCCGGCCTTGCCATTTTCACTGTGTCGCTCGCCTTCAACCTGCTGGGTGACGGTTTGCGCGATGTGCTGGACCCAAAGGGGGGTGAATGATGGATACTTTGCTGGATGTCGAAGACCTCTGGGTCCGTTTCCCCAGCCGCCAAGGCGTGTTTGATGCCGTGCGCGGTGTGTCCTTTACCTTGGGCCGCGAACGCTTGGGCATAGTGGGCGAAAGCGGTTCTGGAAAATCCATGACCGGCCGCGCCATTTTGCGCCTGATCCGCCCACCGGGCATTGTTGAGGCAAAGCAGATCAGCCTTGGCGGCGTCAACCTAATGCAAAAAACCGAAAAGGAAATGCGCGCTGTGCGGGGCCAGCGCATTTCGATGGTGATGCAAGACCCCAAGTTTTCGCTGAACCCGGTGATGACCATCGGCGACCAGATTATTGAGGCCTACCGCCAACATAACCGCGCAAGCAAGGCGGAAGCCTATGCCAAAGCGCTGGAAATGCTAGAGGCCGTGTCGATCCGTGACGCCGACCGCGTGATGCGCGCCTATCCCCATGAAATGTCGGGCGGCATGGGCCAGCGTATCATGATCGCCATGATGCTGATCCCTAACCCCGAAATTCTGATCGCGGATGAGCCGACAAGCGCTTTGGACGTATCGGTGCAACGCCAAGTCCTTGATATAATGGATAAGCTGGTCAAAGATCGCGGTATGGGCCTGATCTTTATCAGTCACGACCTGAACTTGGTCGCTGATTTTTGCGACCGCGTGCTGATCATGTATGCAGGCCGAATTGTCGAAATATGCGAGGCGGATAAATTGAATGACGCCAAACACCCCTATACGCGGGGCTTGCTGAACTCCCTGCCCCGCCTGGACTCGCCGCGCGACCACCTCGAGGTGCTGCGCCGTGACCCCGCATGGTCAGAGGCAGCAAGCGTGAGTGGCAGGCTATGAGCATGTTGGACATAGACGAACTGAACGTATGGTTCGGATCAGGCCGCGACCGGGTCGATGCAGTAAAAGGCGCATCCTTTTCGGTGGCACGGGGCGAAAGTTTCGGGCTGGTAGGCGAAAGCGGGTCGGGCAAGTCCACCATTTTGCGCGCCATTTCAGGCCTTGCCCCGCATTGGTCAGGCAAGATGGTGGTCGATGGCACCGCGCTGGAAAAGGTGCGGCCAAAGGCGTTTTACAAAACCGTGCAGATGGTGTTCCAAGACCCCTATGCCTCGCTTCACCCGCGCCATTCGGTTGATCAGGTGCTGGGCGAAACTCTGCATTTGCACGGCTTTAGCGATATTGACGCGCGGGTGGTCAAACTATTGGATGACGTAGGCTTGGGCCAAAAATTCCGCTTTCGTTATCCACACCAATTGTCAGGCGGGCAGCGCCAACGCGTCGCCATAGCCCGCGCCTTGGCCCCCGAACCGGAGCTTTTGTTGCTGGATGAACCGACCAGTGCGCTGGACGTATCCGTGCAGGCCGAGATTTTGAACCTGCTGGTCGATCTGCGCCGCGACCGTGGCCTTACCTATGTGATGGTGTCGCATGACCTGTCGGTCGTGGGCCACATGTGCGAACGGCTGGCCGTGATGAAAGACGGCGCGATTGTCGAGATTATGGGTGTTGAAACCTTGCGAAAAATGGAAGCAAAGCACCCCTATTCGCAAAGTCTGCTTGCGGCGTCGGTTTAAAACCTATCGCCCCCGCAACGCATCCTGCAACAATGCCAACACCGCATCGCCCGGCACATCGGTTGCGACAAAACTATGGCCAATCCCGCGCGACAGAATAAACCGCAACTGCCCATCCACCACTTTTTTGTCTTGCCCCATCAGGTTCAACAACGCTTCGGCCGAAGGCAAATCGCCCGGAATATCGGCGATATCCACCTTCATCCCCATGGCCCGCAAATGCGCGCGCACCCGGCTGGGCGCCTCTTGGCTGCACAGCCCCAACCGCATGCTCAACTCAAACGCCAGCGCGCAACCAACCGCCACGCCTTCGCCGTGCAGCAAGCGGTCGCCATAGCCGGTGGCCTGTTCCAGCGCGTGGCAAAACGTATGCCCAAGGTTAAGCAGTGCGCGGTCGCCTTCCTCGGTTTCGTCACGGGCAACGATTTCGGCCTTCATCTCAACTGAGCGGCGCACGGCATATTGGCGTGCGGCGGCATCGCCTGCGGCAAGGGCCGGTCCGTTGATTTCCAGCCAATCGAAAAAGGCCTCATCCCC
>CALEMZ010000416.1 GCA_937910975.1 uncultured Pseudorhodobacter sp.
GCCATCGTCCAGCCCCTCGATTAGGGCGGATGCGGCGGGGTTCAGGCTGCGGTTACCTGCAATGATGCCGACCGGGTAATCCGGCGCGGGGAGTTGGTTGGGCAGCGCGCTGGGGTTCGTGCCCAATTGCCCGCCTGCCGGGCCATTGATCCATTGAAACAGCGAGTAATCACCAAGGATATCAACCAGTTCAGAGCCGTGATTGGGCGGGGCCAGCATCACCACCCGGCCCATATTTTCAGGCCGGTAGCGCGCCAGGTAAGCGCGCGTCAGGATGCCGCCCATGGAATGGGTGACGAAATGAACCCGCGCATTCTGGCAGGCGACGACGGCGGGGATCACGTTTTGCTCCACCAATGTGTCGATTCTGGCCTCGGTTGAGGGATAGCCTTGATTGATGACGGTGAAACCTTGTGCCGAAAGCGAGGCCTCCATCGCCAGCAAGGAGTTCTCGCCCCGTGCCAGCCCGTGCAGCAGCACAACGCAATCTGCGGTGGCGAGTGCCGGGGTTAGGGCGAAAATAAGGGTGGCGAGGATGCGTTTCATCGCCCGTAGCTATGCGCAATCGTGCGATTTGGAAAGGATGATGCTGGACAAATGCCGCGCGGCTCGCCAGCGTGAGCACCATGAAACCGCGTTCCCCACGTTTGGCCGTCAGGGCGTTGATCTTGCATCAAGATCAACTTCTTTTGGTCAATGCCTTTCGCGGCGCGGTTTCGGATCTGTGGTGCGCGCCGGGGGGTGGGGTGCATTTGGGCGAAAGCCTGCATGACAACCTGATCCGTGAGGTGCATGAGGAAACCGGATTGACGGTGGAGGTTGGCGTGCCGGTTTTGGTGAATGAGTTTCACGCACCGGAGCACGGGTTCCATCAGGTCGATTTTTATTTCCGTTGTCAGATCACAGCCGGGCAGTTGGATAACGCTTGGCGCGACCCGGAGGGTGTGGTGACCAAGCGCCGCTTTTTTAGCCGGGAGGAGATGGCGCGCATCCGCTATAAACCCGATAGCCTGCCCGAGGCGGCATGGGGCGGTGCCATGCTTTATGATCCGCTGGAGTTGCTGGTGCGATGAGCCGGGCTTTTGTGAAAGAGGACGGGCCAGACAATACCCCCTTGCCCGATCTGCCGATCAGCCAGCATCCAAATTATGTGACGCCACGCGGGCTTGCCCAATTGCGCGCGCGGTTGGCCGAGGCGCAGATGCGGCTCGGCGCGTTCCGCGCGCGGGATGATCGGCTAGACCGTTTGTGCGAGGCGGCGGCAGAGCGGGATATCCGCTATTTTGAGGCGCGGATGAAATCGGCAATGGTCGTGGTGCCGGAGGGGCGGGCCTGTGACGCGGTGGAGTTTGGCCATGCCGTGCGTGTGGTGGATGAGGCCGGGGTGGAGGTGGTTTATTCCATCGTGGGCGAGGATGAGGCCGACGCGGGCGTTGGCCTGATTGCACCGCAATCGCCATTGGCGCGCGCCTTAATTGGGGCGCGTTTGGGCGATGTCGTGGCATGGCGCAGGCCTGTGGGTGACGTTGAGCTGGAGATTTTGGGGATAGGCTGGCCATGAGCGCGGCGCTGATTTTTCGCCCGCTCGTGTGGGGGCGTGATGATGCGGCTGTTTTGGGCCTGATGCAGCGCGCGCGCGATTATGTGCAGCTAGAAGGCGGGCGCGCGCCGGATGCGGCGAAGGTGGCTGCATTCTTTACCGATTGCGTACCGGGCGGCGATTTGGCGCAAGCTGTCAAGCTGGGGTTGGAAGAGGCGGGGCAGTTGTGCGGCGTGGCTGAAATGAGCTTTGGCTATCCTGAGGCAGGGGATGCTTATATTGGGCTGGTGATGCTGGACGCCGCTGCGCGGGGGCGCGGTTTGGGCAAGCGCGCCGTGGCGCATCTGGAGGCGATTGCCCGGCAAAGGGGGGCTACCCGTATGTTGGTGGCCGTGCTGAAGGCCAACCCGAAGGGCCTGGCCTTTTGGCAGCGCGAGGGGTTTGCCTCGGAAAAGGTGTTTCCGCCGCAAGCCGATGACCCTTTGCAGCACAGCCGCTTTCGCATGACGCGCGCTGTTTCGCCGGCCTGACAGCGGGATGCTGCCGAAGGTGTGGAGGGGCCGACGTACAAGCTTGATGTTATCATGTTGGAGTTGCAGGCCGCAAATGTGCAAAGGCTGATAATACTGACAGCTTGCTAAGTGCGTGCCGCCATTTCGAAAGCGGCGCACAAGAATAGGAGCGCGCATCGCGTCTTCATCCAAAAACCGGGGTCCAGTCATGCCTCTGGGCATTGAAGGGCAAAACGCCCCGGCGGTGCGCGTCAGGCAATGCCGCGTGTGATGCGGTTGACATGGCCCATCTTGCGACCGGGGCGCGCCTCGGGTTTGCCATAGAGATGCAGGGCGGTGTTTTTCTCGGCCAGAAGGGCAGGGATGCGCGTGATGTCATCCCCAATCAGATTTTCCATGGTGACATCGGCAAAGCGGCTGCCGTCGCCCAAGGACAGGCCTGCGATGGCGCGGATATGCTGTTCAAACTGATCGACCGCACAGCCATTCTGCGTCCAATGGCCCGAGTTATGCACACGGGGTGCGATTTCATTCACGATCAGACCGCGCTGGGTGACGAAAAGCTCCACCCCCATCACACCGACATAATCAAGCGCGTTGAGAATGCGCGCGGCCAGAAGCACAGCATCGGTGCGCTGGGTCGGGGTGAGTTTGGCAGGCACTGTGGTGCTATGGAGAATGCCGTCGCGATGCACATTCTCGCCCGGATCATAGGCCGAGATCGAGCCGTCAAGCCCGCGCGCCGCGATCACTGAAACCTCATGGCTAAAGTCGATGAAGCCTTCAAGCACCGCATCGGCCCCGTTCATCGTGGCAAGGGCGGCGGGGGCGTCAGCCGGGGTCATGATGCGGGCCTGCCCCTTGCCGTCATAGCCGAGCCGGGTGGTTTTGAGGATGGCGGGTGTGCCGATTTTCTCAATCGCGGCGTCAAGATCGGTGGCGGTGGTGACGGCCCCAAAAGGTGCGGTGGTCAGGCCCAGCCCGGTCAGGAATTCTTTCTCGGCAATGCGGTCTTGGCTGATTGCCAAGGCGCGACGGTTGGGGCGGATGGGGCGAAGCGCCTCCAGAATATCCAGCGCGGAGGTGGGGATATTCTCAAACTCGTAAGTGATGACATCGACAGATTTGGCGAAGGCGGTCAGGGCCGCGTGATCACCATAGCTGGCTGTGGTGAGGGTATGGGCAACATCGGCGGCGGGCGGGTTTGCGCCGGGCTCAAAGATATGGGTTTTGTAGCCCAGCCGGGAGGCCGCAACCGAGAGCATGCGGCCAAGCTGGCCACCGCCCAAGATGCCGATTGTGGCGCCGGGTGGCAGCGGTTCAGTCATCGCGCGGCTCCTCTGGGATGGAGGCGGAAAGGGCATCGCGCCATGCGTCCAGCCTTGCCGCCAGTGCCGGATCCCCGAGGGCGAGGATGCCTGCGGCCATGAGGCCCGCGTTGGCAGCCCCCGCAGCCCCGATGGCCATGGTCGCGACCGGATAGCCGCGCGGCATTTGCACAATGGAATAGAGGCTATCCACCCCAGACAACGCGCGCGTCTGGACGGGCACGCCGATCACGGGAATACGGGTTTTGGAGGCCATCATGCCGGGCAGATGTGCCGCCCCGCCCGCGCCCGCGATAATCACTTTCAGCCCGCGTTCGGCTGCGGTTTTGCCGTAAGCCCAGAGCCGGTCTGGCGTGCGATGGGCGGACACGATCTTGGCCTCATAGGGGATGCCGAGTTCATCGAGCAGGGTGGCTGCTTCTTTCATCGTTGGCCAGTCGGACTGGCTGCCCATGATGATTCCCACTTCTACGGTCATAATGCCCCCTTCGTCAGAAGCCGCGCACTATAGCCGTGATGTGGGCAGGGGCAAGGTGGAATGGCGCGCCCGGAAAGGGGAAGGGGGGGCGCGCTTGGGGCCATTGAGGCCCCGGCGCGCGGCATTGCCATGGACTGGCAGGGGACTGTATGGCGCATGGCCGCGGCGAAGCGACCGAAAACGCGGCTTTACGTCGCAAGGCGTGATTGGATATTTTTGCCGAAAAGAAAGCGGGGGAAGTTTTGCTGCGGTGGCTGTGATGTTGGGGGCTTTCAGGCGATGATGTCGGGGATAAGCTCATCCTCGATCTTTACGATCTTTTCCTTGAGCTGGAGCTTTTGCTTTTTTAGGCGACGCAGCATCAGCTGGTCGGGATTCACGCTGGCCTCAACCGCTTGAATAGCTTCATCTAAATCGCGATGTTCCCGCTGCAGGACAACAAGCCGAATCCGCAGCATTTCTTCAATGCTCAGTTCTGTTGGGGCATTCATAGGGTGTTGATCACTGAGTCGCTTCTTCCATCTGGCCCGCAGTATAGCGCAGAACGTGGCCGTATGTGCGAAAACTATATGAAAACCGGAGGTTTTCACCCTCTTGCGGGAGCGGTGGATGCGCCCCATATTCTAATCACTCAGGTGCCTGATGCTAGGGCCTGAGTTTACGAACTGTCGCTTATATGAAGGACATGTCCGATGACGAAATTGAGTTTTGGGGCGCATCCCCATCTGTTGGGCTTTGAGCAGCTAGAACGGCTGGTCGAGCGGACCGCTAAAACGGCGGCAGAAGGCTATCCGCCATTCAACATCGAAGCAGTTTCTGAAAATCAATACCGTATCACGCTGGCAGTGGCTGGGTTCCGCGATGACGATCTGAGTATCACGGTGGAGAGCCGCCAACTTGTGGTGCGTGGACGTCAGGCTGAGGATGAGTGCGAACGGTTGTTCTTGCATCGCGGCATTGCGGCGCGGGCGTTCCAGAGGTCTTTCGTATTGGCCGAGGGGGTTGAAGTGGCCTGCGCGGGGCTGGAGCATGGGCTTTTACACATCGAACTGCGGCGTTCC
>CALEMZ010000417.1 GCA_937910975.1 uncultured Pseudorhodobacter sp.
TTTAATCCGGCTGGGCTATGGCACCGGCACCAACCAGATGGTTCTGGGTCTGCTGCTGGCCGTCGCCGTCACCATCGACATTCGCTGGCTGAAAAACCGCCACAAGGTTCTGAACGAGGTTTATGTTGCCCCGGTCTATCTGGCGATGGGCCAGACGCAATCGGCAGAGCCCGGTTCAGGCACACCTTACGCTCTGAACAACCTCCTCTCCCACACCGATGCGATTGGGCTGGGAGAGCTGGAGGGGCCGGAGGATGTGATCCTCGATGCCAGCGACCACCTCTATTGCGGCACAAGGCACGGTGAGATCATCCGCTTTTTTGCACCCGACTACACAAGCTCCGAGGTGTTTGCCCATGTCGGCGGGTTTCCCCTTGGGCTGGCCTTTGATGCCAAGGGCAATCTGATTACCTGCGTTGGGGCGATGGGGCTATACGCAATCTCGCCTGACCGTCAGGTCACCAAACTGACGGCGGAAACCGCGCGGTCTCTGACCTCGATCGTCGATGACGCCCGCCTGCGCGACCCAAACGACCTCGACATTTCACCCGACGGCAAGATCTATTTCACCGACAGCACCAAGCGATATGACGCGCATGACTGGACGCTGGACAGTATCGAGAACCGCGCCACCGGTCGGCTTCTGGTCTATGACCCCAAGGATGGCAGCACGAAAACCCTGCTGGACGGTTATCGCTATACCAACGGTGTCTGCATGGCGCATGACAACCGCTCGCTGTTCTTTGCCGAAAGCTGGGCCTGCCGGATTCATCGCTATTGGCTGGAAGGCCCGAAGGCTGGCACCGCTGAATGCGTGATCCGCGACATGCCGGGCTATCCTGACAACATCAACCGCGCCTCGGACGGCACTTACTGGATGGCTTGGCTGGGCATGCGCACCCCCAGCTTCGATCTGTCGCTGCGCCATCCGGCGATGCGCAAACGCATGGCGCGCCGGCTGCCGCAGGACGACTGGCTGTTTCCCAACATCAACACCGGCGGCGTGGTGAAATTCGACGAAGCGGGCCAAATCTTGCAGACCATGGGCGATCTGACCGGGGCCTCGCATGCGATGGTGACGTCGATGCGCGAACATAAAGGCCAGCTTTTCATCGGTGGGATATTCAACAACCGCATCGGACGGTTCGCGGTTGAGGGGGCTGACCCAACCTGGACTGGGATACGGTCTTATTGGGGGGGCAATCCATGATATTCGACCCCATTCTGGATATCTTTCGGGGCAAGGCGGTGACGATACCGCCGCTGGACGGTGCCCTCCGGCCCAATACCGCACTTGACGATGCGCCGGTGTTTGCGCGCATGCCGCAAGCCGACAATCTGGTGTTCTGGCAAGGTCAGTTGGTGGCGAGTTCCGGCAAGACATTGCAAACACCGGACGGGGTCGTCCTACAAAGCTTTGCCGCTGATGTCACTGCGGTGGCGGTCTCGCAAAAGGAAGAGTTGGCCGCGGCACTAGACGATGGCAGCCTGACCGTCGGAGGTGCTTCAATGCCGCTGCCAGTCGATGTGCGTTGCATCACGGCGCTGGCCTATGGCGCCGATGGTCGACTGTGGTTGGCCAATGGGTCTTCGACGTTGCACATGTCGCAATGGGCCACCGATCTGATGATGAAGAACGCATCGGGGTCTGTCTGGGTGTATGACGGCAGCTGGCGCAAGGTGGCGGCAGGGTTGGCTTGGCCCTATGGTCTTCTGCCCGATGGGCAGGGCGTGATCGTTTCAGAAAGCTGGCGGCATCGGTTGCTGCGTCTGGACGCGGGCAAACCTCGTCCGGTTCTGGAAAGCCTGCCAGGCTATCCGGCGCGGCTGGCACCGGCTGCGGGCGGCGGGGCGTGGCTGGCACTGTTCGCACCGCGCAACCGATTGATCGAGTTTGTGCTTCAGGAAACCAACTACCGCCATGCAATGATGGCCGATGTGCCGCCCGAGTTCTGGATCGCGCCCGCACTTGCCTCGGGGCGCAGTTTTCTGGAGCCGTTGCAATGTGGCGGCATCCGCATGTTGGGCGTGCATAAGGCGTGGTCGCCTACGCGGTCTTTCGGGTTGGTGGTGCGGCTGGGGGCCGATATGGCACCGCTGTTCAGCCTGCACAGCCGTGCCAATGGCACACGCCATGGCGTGACGTCGGTGTTAGAGCATCAGGGCGTGCTTCACGTCGCCTGCAAAGGCGGCGATTGCATCGTGACCGGCGGGCACACAGAAAAGAGGGGTGCCTGAATGGATCCGATCTTGAAACTGGATTCGATATCAAAATCTTACCGCAAGGTGTCTGCGGTAAGCGGTGTCGATTTCACACTGATGCCGGGGGAAATCCACGCACTTTTGGGCGAGAATGGCGCGGGAAAATCCACATTGACCAAGATCATGGCCGGAGTGGTGCAGGCAAGCTCCGGCAAGATGTTCCATCACGGCGTTGAAACTGCGTTTGCCACCCCGAATGACGCCCTTGCTTCGGGCATTGCGATGGTGTTTCAGGAAACCTCGCTGGTGCCCTCGATGACCGTGGCGCAAAACCTTTACCTTGGTTCCGAACGCTTTCTGAACCGGCTGCGCGGCATCACCATTTCCACGCAACAATTTCTGCAATCGCTGAATTTCAGTGTCGATCCGACCGCGATGGTCGAAACCCTAGGTGCCGCCAAACGCCAGATGGTCGAGATTGCGCGCGCAGTGCATCACAACGCAGAAGTGATCATCTTTGATGAGCCGACGGCCACCTTGACCCCGGAAGAGAAGCGGCATTTCTTTGCGCTCTTGCGGCGGCTGAAGGATGCTGGCGTTTCAATCATCTTCATCAGCCATGCGCTGGAAGAGGCGCTGGCAATTTCTGATCGCATCACCATCCTGCGCGATGGCGCCTTGGTCGTGACCGCCGCCACCGCCAGCTTTACCCGCGACAGCATCGTCGCCGCCATGGTCGGGCGCAGCCTGTCCGACTCAATCTACAAGGCGCGCGACGATGCGTCCTTGCGCAAGCCCGGGCGCAAAGTCCTGTCGGTGCAGGATATCTCGATGGGCGCCATGGTGCGCAACACCTCGTTTTCAGTCTTCGAAGGCCAGATCACCGGGGTCTTTGGCCTGATTGGATCGGGCCGGACCGAGACGTTCAAGATTGTTGCAGGCATTGCTAAGCGCGATTTCCTGCGCGGCGGCACCATATTGCTCGACGACAAACCCGTGCG
>CALEMZ010000418.1 GCA_937910975.1 uncultured Pseudorhodobacter sp.
AGGCCGGCTGGCCATGCCGACCAGGTCCGGCCTAGCCCAGCCCGGCCCGGCCTGGCTCGGCCCGGCTTGCCAAAATGCGCGCGGCGCGGACGAAATCCTGGGGCAGAGTGATTTTTATATTATCTTCTTCGCCCGCAACGATGGCAACCGCAAGCCCTGCGGCGCGCGCCACCTCAACATCATCGGCGGCATTGCCCTGATGCGCGCGATGTGCCGCAAGGATCGGGGCGAAGTGAAAGGCTTGCGGTGTTTGCGCGCGGTAAAGATCGGCGCGGTCCTGAACCCCGGTGACAAAGCCCGCCTGTCCGCGCCACAGCGCATCCGTAACGGCCAAAGCCGGAGCGGCGGCAGGGCTATGGGTAAGGGCGTCCCGCAACCGATCAATAAGCGCAGGGCTAGGAAATGGGCGCGCACCATCGTGAATATAAACTTGAGAAACCCCAGTGTTATCAATAAACTCCAGGGCGTTCCTCACAGATTCAGCGCGGGTGGCCCCGCCATCCACAAGGGTCACATCCGGCCCCAAACCTGCCGCCAGACCGCGATCATCCGGGTGAATCGTGACGATGATTGTCGAAAACCCGCCTGCGCGCCGAAAACACTCCACCGCGTGCTGCAAGATCGACTTGCCCGCAAGCCATTGCCATTGCTTGGGAATCTCGCCCCCGGCGCGTTTGCCCCTGCCTGCGGCGGTGATGATGGCGGCGCTGGTCATGTTGATGTCCCGCTGGTGTGTCTTGCTCATGCTTAGGCGATGATCACCCTTTGGGCAATTGGGGGGTGCGATTAGGTGCTGCCTATATTTTGGGCGATCTCTGTTTATTGATGTTTTTTACAGCGCAATCATTTGTCTTTCCGCCAAAGCCTCGCTAGGTGAATTAAAGAGACACTATGGATTGGACCAATTTTCGTGCGGCTAGGCCCTTTGACCATCGACCCACCTGTTTTGCTCGCCCCCTTGGCGGGCATTACTGACCTGCCGTTTCGGCGCTTGGTGGCGCAGTTTGGCGCGGGGTTGGTGGTGTCCGAGATGGTTGCGAGCCAAGAGGTGGTGCAGGCACGGCCCTTGGCGCGGGCGCGGGCAGAACTGGGGTTTGATCAGCAGACAACCTCGGTCCAACTGGCCGGGCGCGAGGCTTATTGGATGGCCGAAGCCGCGCGCTATGTCGAGGCCCAGGGCGCGCAGGTGATTGATATCAACATGGGCTGCCCGGCGAAAAAAGTGACGACGGGCTATTCGGGCTCTGCCCTGATGAAAGACCCCGACCACGCGCTTTCGTTGATTGAGGCGGTGGTTGCGGCGGTGAAGGTTCCGGTTACGCTCAAGACCCGGCTGGGCTGGGACGATGCACTGCTCAACGCGGCCGCGATTGCGCGGCGCGCCGAGGCGGCTGGGGTGCAGATGATCACAATCCACGGCCGCACACGCTGCCAGTTTTACAAAGGGGCGGCGGATTGGGCCGCCATTCGCGACGTGAAAGAGGCGGTGTCGATCCCGGTGATTGCAAATGGCGATATTGTCGGGCCGGAGAGCGCGCGGGCGGCGCTTGCCGCATCCGGAGCGGACGGCGTGATGGTGGGGCGCGGGGCGCAGGGGCGGCCCTGGGTGCTTGCCTCCATCGCCGCCGATCTGTTTGGCAACCCGGCACCGGTCATCCCGCAAGGGGCGGCTTTGGGTGATATGGTGGTTGGTCATTATGAGGCGATGCTTGGGTTTTATGGGCTGGAGCTTGGCGTCAAAGTCGCGCGCAAGCATCTGGTCTGGTATCTGGAAATGGCGGGGCTGGGGGCGGAGCGGGGCCATATTCTGACTGAAAGCGACCCCGCACGTGTGGTCGCTCAGTTGCATGCCATCTTTGCCGATTCACATAGGGTTGCCGCATGACCGGAGTGACACCTATCTTTACGACGGATACGTTTTGGACCTCACTTCCGGTGCCGACTCTGTTGGTCGATGGCGCGGGCGTGGTGGTGGATATCAATCCGGCGGCGGAATCATTCCTTAATCTGTCCACCCGAAGCCTGAAGGGCCATGATCTGTTTGATCGACTGCATATCGACGCGCCAATGGAAGAGGCGATGGCGCGGGTCAGGGCCAATCAATCGGCCATGGTTATCAATAATGTCGATATCACCACGGGTGAACGGGCGCCGGTCCAGTGCCAGTTGCAGATAGCCCCCATGCAAGACGACCGTGATTTGCTGATGCTGCTGATCAGCCCGCGTGAGATTGCCGATCGCCTAGGGCGGGCGGCGGCGGTGAGAACGGCGTCAAAATCGGCGATTGGCATGGCGGAAATGCTGGCGCATGAAATTAAGAATCCGCTGGCCGGGATTTCTGGTGCAGCACAGCTTTTGGCGATGAACCTGTCGCCCGAGGATCGGGAGCTTTCGGACCTGATCGTCGAGGAAACCCAGCGCATCGTGAAGTTGCTGGAGCAGGTGGAGCAATTCGGCAACCTGCGCCCGCCAGAGCGGCGCGCGGTTAATATCCATGATGCGCTGGACCGCGCGCGGCGTTCCGCGCTTGTGGGTTTTGCACGGAACATGACGATTATAGAGGATTACGACCCCTCCTTGCCCGCCACCTTTGCCGACACGGATCAGTTGATGCAGGTTTTCCTGAACCTGATCAAGAACGCGGCAGAGGCATCTGGCCCCGGTGGTGGCGTGATCCGGCTGCGGACATTTTATGATCTCTCCCTTCGGCTACGACGCAAGGACGGCTCTGGCAACCCATTGGCATTGCAGGTGGAAATCATCGACGATGGGCCAGGATTGCCCCCCGAAATCGCGGGCAGCATCTTTGAACCTTTCGTTTCAGGGCGCGAAAATGGCACCGGGCTGGGGCTGGCGCTGGTGTACAGAATCATCTCGGATCATGACGGCTGGATCGCTGTCGATAGTGTGCCGGGGCGCACCGTATTTCGGGTGTCATTGCCTTTGGCACCCAAACAATCACGACTTGCAGGAGAATAATTGATGGACGGCACGGTTCTTGTCGCTGATGATGATCGCACGATCCGCACCGTTTTGACGCAGGCGCTGACGCGGGCTGGGTGCAAAGTGCATGCGACATCCAGCCTGACCACGCTGATGCGCTGGGTTGAGGAAGGGAAGGGCGATCTGGTCATTTCCGATGTCATGATGCCCGATGGCAATGGGCTGGAGGCGCTGCCCATGATCTCAAAGCTGCGTCCCGGCCTCCCGGTGATCATAATATCTGCGCAAAACAACATCATGACGGCTATTCAGGCGGCCGAGGCGGAGGCGTTTGACTATTTGCCCAAACCGTTCGACCTGCCCGATCTGATGAAACGTTCGGCCCGCGCGCTGGATATGAAGCGCCGCGCGCCACCGCGCGCCGCCGCGGCCCCGCGTGATGTGGGCGAGGATTTGCCGCTGGTGGGGCGCACGGCGGTGATGCAAGCACTTTACCGGCTTGTGGCGCGGGTGATGAACACGGATCTTGCGGTATTGATCACGGGGGAATCAGGCACCGGTAAATCCCTGATTGCGCGGGCGATCCATGATTTTTCTGACCGCCGCAGCCAGCCCTTCGTCGTGGTACAGGCGGCTGATCTGGCAGGCGTCGAAGGCCCGTCAAACCTTTTGGCCCGCGCCAAGGGCGGTAGCCTGATTTTCGATGAAATCGCCGATTACGATGATGACATGCAGGCGCGGATAGTACGGATGCTGGATATATCGGGTGACAATGCGCCGCGCGTGATGGCCACCTCGCAATCGGATCTGACGGCACGGATGGAGGCGGGAACCTTCCGGCAAGACCTGTACTACCGTCTTGGCGGGGTTAGTATTCAGGTGCCCGCGCTACGTGAGCGGGTAGAGGATATCGAACTGCTGGCCGACCATTTCCTTTTGCGCGGCGCGCGGGAAATAGGTACTCAGCGGAAGCTATCGCCCGAGGCGCTTAATTTGGTGCGCAATTATAGCTGGCCGGGCAATGTGCGACAGTTGGAGAACGCAATTCGCCGTCTAATTGTGACCTCGACCGAGCCTGATATTCCGCGCTCAGAAGTGGCCATGATGCTGAGCAATCAGCCCGCGATGGAGCCTTTACACGGCGGTGGCGATGGGGAAAAACTCTCGGCCTCGGTTGCGCGGCACTTGCGCCG
>CALEMZ010000419.1 GCA_937910975.1 uncultured Pseudorhodobacter sp.
ACTTATGCAGCCCCTTACTTTCGGGGGGGATTACCGATGTGGTTTGCACGCCAAAAGGGACTATATTTCGGCCTTGCAGGATAAGCCGTAAAGCATCCTCACGTTAAGCGTGTACCTGCCAGTGAATTAGAAGAGGCTGCGGTGACGCGCGCGCGCACAAGCTCGCCGACCTTACCGTTGAGGTCGGTCACATGGACAGCATGCAAGTGCTGCGATTTGCCAACCATTTGCCCCGGCCGACGCCCGGCCTTCTCATACAGAACATCAACGTCATGGCCGACCATCGCCTCTTGCGCTGCACGTTGCTGCACGCCAAGCAGCGCCTGCAGCTCCTGCAAGCGCGCATCCGCTACGGCAGTTTCCACGGCAGGCTTTTCGGCCGCAGGCGTTCCGGGACGGGAGGAATACTTGAAAGAATAGGCCATGCCGTAGCCCACCTTGCGTATCAGCGACAAGGTGGCCTCAAAATCCGCATCCGTCTCGCCGGGAAAGCCGACGATAAAATCCGAGGTCAGCAAGATATCGGGGCGTGCCGTGCGAAACCGGTCCAGCACGCGCAGATAGTCGTCCGCCGTATGCTTGCGGTTCATCGCCTTGAGAATACGGTCTGAGCCGGATTGCACTGGCAGATGCAGATAGGGCATCAGCTGCGGACAATCCCCATGGGCGGCAATCAGGTCATCTTCCATATCATTAGGATGGCTGGTCATATAGCGCAGCCGGTCGATCCCCTCGACCTGAGCCAATGCACGTATAAGCCGGGCCAGCCCATAGCCCCCAGCGCTGTAAGCGTTCACATTCTGGCCCAGAAGCGTAAGCTCGCGTACGCCGCGCGATGCCAGATTGCGGGCCTCGGCCAGCAGGCGTTCTGGCGGGCGACTAACCTCGGCCCCGCGCGTGTATGGCACCACGCAAAAGGCGCAAAACTTGTCGCAGCCTTCCTGCACCGTCAAGAATGCCGTTGGGCCCCGCATCGCGCGGCGTTCGGGCAGGTGGTCAAACTTATCTTCGGGCGGAAATTCGGTATCAATGGCACGTTCGCCAGTCTGGATGCGCGCCTCCATTTCCGGCAAGCGGTGATAGCTTTGCGGGCCAACAACAAGATCGACCAGCGGCATCCGGCGCATGATTTCTTCGCCTTCGGCCTGCGCCACGCACCCTGCCACGCCAATTTTAAGATTCGGGTTGGCCTCTTTAGCTGACCGCAACCGACCTAGATCGGAAAACAGCTTTTCCGAGGCTTTCTCGCGGATATGACAGGTGTTGATCAGCACCATATCGGCATCATCCACCGTATCGGTTGTCACATAGCCGGTGGAACCAAGACTTTCAGCCATACGCTCGCTGTCATAGACATTCATCTGACAGCCATAGGTCTTGATAAACAGTTTCTTCGGCTCAGTCATGGCAGCACCCTTTGCGTTCAGCCTAGGCGTTTACACCGCCCTGCCCTGACCCGCAACGCCGCGCATCTATCGCGGTCAGGAGCCGGGCCTGGTGATACCTCGGGGCGCTGTGTCCGGGCTTGCCTTATAGGGCTGCAGTACCTTAACCTTTAGCGGCGATGCTGGCACATGAAAGCGCCAGAAACCGGGGAAGTTATGCGTTATTCGAATTTGGCGACGTTTTTGGCACAGAAACGGGATGCCCTTACCATTGGCCCCATCGCCATCATCATGGCCGAAGACCCAGTAGAGGTGGAAAGCACCTTGCTGCACCATCTCGATATCGGGTTTCGGACAGTACTTTTGCTTGCCAACCCAGAAATCACTATCGCGCAGACTATTGAGGAAAAGGTTCAGCGCATCGATTTTGAGACGCATCACACCGATGCTATGGTCAAAGCAGTCAATCAGGTAGTCGAGGCCGCGCCCGGCGCATGGATCTATTACTGCTTTAACGCCGAATACCTATTTCACCCCTTTTGCGAGACGCGCAACATCCGGGAATTGCTGGCTTTTCATAACGAAGAGCGGCGCGATGCACTGCTATCTTATGTGATCGACCTTTATGCCGATGATCTGAACCGCCACCCCAATGCCGTTTCATTGGAAGAGGCGATGCTGGACCGCTCGGGCTATTATGCGCTTGGGCGGGCAGATCCGGCAAACCACAATCATCCGCGCGAACGGCAATTGGATTTCTTTGGTGGCCTGCGCTGGCGGTTTGAGGAACATATTCCCGCCTCGCGCCGCAAGATTGACCGGATCGCCCTGTTTCGTGCCAAGCCTGGGCTGCGATTACGCCCCGACTTCACCTTCTCCGATGAGGAATACAACACTTACGCCTGCCCTTGGCATCACAACATCACCACCGCAGTCGTGTCTTTCCGCACCGCAAAGGCGCTGAAATCCAACCCCGGCTCGCGCTATGACATCCACGAATTCAAGTGGCACAATTCCACCAAGTTCCAATGGCACAGCCAGCAATTGATGGATTTGGGCCTGATGGAGCCGGGCCAATGGTTCTGACCATCCGGCCAGTTTGGCGGATCGGCGCGCGCGGGCGGGTGCTTCAAGGTGCTTCGATTTACAGGGAAGCCACGCTTCTGGCAAACGGGTAGGGCTAGGTTTCCGTCAATCCGGCAGCCATTTCGGCATAATCTGCCAGTGCGGCCTGCCCCATGGGGGTGAGTTGGTAAATCCCCCGCTCCATCCGTTCGAACCAGCCGTAATGGTCATCGCGCATCTGGGCGGCGGCGCGCAGCACACCCGTGGCCTTGGCCACAACCGAGGCTTTGCATGGCCCCGCCTGCAAATGCAGCGCGCAACGGATTGCATCCTGACGGTATGAGGTCATTTTCTTCACCCCTGTGATGCCGCCTTGATTGGGGTCGCCCACCCGGCGCTCAAACTCGCGCAACAGCTTTGCTGCAGGTTTGGCTTTCAGCTTGGGCGCATAGGGGCCGGGATCGAGATGCGCCTCCACCCCCTTGGGTCCCACGGCCAGAAGGCCCAACGACAGGCGACGGCACAGCGCGATAATGTCGCGGTAGCGCAGCTTCCAGCCCTTGGAGACAGGAACCGCCAGATAGACATGATCAAACAGCCCCTGCCGCACCACGCCCTGCATCACAAGCGCCAGTGAAAAGCTCAGCTTCATTTCCACGATCACAGGCGGATCATCGCCCCGGCGGGCCATGATATCGCAATCCCCTATTTCGGCTTTCACCTCATAGCCTTGCGCCTCCAAGTAGGCCTTGAGGGGGGCGTAAAGATCGGCCTCTCGCATCGCGCGCAGGTCAGGCCCGGCGGCGCAGGCGGATCACCACATCGACCTTGGAAATCTCGGTCCCGGCAGGCAGATCGGGCAGGCGGGCAATCTCAAGCTGGTCGGTGCGGGCATCCGTCAGCTCCGCCGTGTCTTCCCAATAAAAATGCGGGTGATCATCCATCCGCGTGTCGAAATAACTTTTGGAACCGTCGACTACGACTTCTTGCATTAGCCCCGCCTCACAAAAAGCGCGCAGGGTGTTGTAGACGGTGGCAAGGCTGACGCCCTCCCCCGTTTCGGTCGAGGCCGCAAACAGGCTTTCGGCGGTGACATGACGGTCCACCCCATCACCGACCAACAGGCACGCCAGCGCCACGCGCTGACGGGTCGGGCGCAGCTCACCTTTGGCCAGCCATTCGGTGCCGCGTTTCACTGCCTGATCAAGCATTTGCCATCCACCTTGTTTGTCCCTCTTCCATATAAGGCCGATCAACGGTGTTTTTCAACCCGAATGAGTGCCGCAACCCCCTGCCATCGTGCCACCGCCCTTGCCAGCGTTTAAGTCCGGGTGCTATTGGAAGAAAAGAGCAGTTCAGGGAAGGGGCATTGCCACATGGCACAGTTTCCGACGAGTTTTGACAAAGAGGGTTTGCTGAAATGTGCACGGGGGGAATTGTTTGGCCCCGGCAATGCGCAGCTGCCCGCCCCGCCGATGCTAATGATGGACCGCATCACTGAGGTTTCAGAAGATGGCGGCGCGCATGGCAAGGGCCATATCGTGGCCGAATTTGATATCACACCCGACCTGTGGTTCTTTGAGTGCCACTTCCCCGGCAACCCTATCATGCCCGGCTGCCTTGGCCTCGATGGCCTTTGGCAGTTGACCGGGTTTAACCTTGGTTGGCGCGGCTGGCAGGGGCGTGGCTATGCACTGGGTGTGGGTGAAGTAAAACTGACCGGTATGGTGCGGCCTGACCGCAAGATGCTACGCTATTACGTAGATTTCACCAAAGCCATTCAAACCCGCCGCCTGACCATGGGTGTAGCCGATGGCCGGGTTGAAGCGGATGGTGAGGTTATCTACCTCGTCAAAGACATGAAGGTCGCGCTGTCCGAAAGCTGATCTGAGTTCCCACGTCCAAGGGTATATTACGCCCAAGAGCATTTGTAGAAGGAGAGCGCCCATGCGCCGCGTCGTTATCACCGGTATCGGTATCGTCTCGCCCATCGGCAACACCGCCGCCGAGGTAGAAGCCAACCTGCGCGCCGGAAAGTCGGGCATTGTCGCAGCACCGGAATATGCCGAGCACGGTTTCCGCAGTCAGGTCCACGGGATGCCGCAGATCGTGCTGGAAGACCATATCGACAAGCGCGACCTGCGCTTCATGGGGCCGGGGGCTGCCTATAACTTCATCGCGATGGAACATGCGATTGCTGACGCGGGCCTGACCGAAGCCGAAGTATCCAACGAACGCGCGGGCCTGATCATGGGGTCGGGCGGACCGTCCACCTCCAACTTCTTTCAGGCGCATAACATCGTGATCGAAAAAGGCGCGCCCAAGCGGATGGGGCCGTTCATGGTCACGCGCTGCATGTCCTCCACCAACTCCGCCTGCCTTGCCACGCCGTTCAAGATCAAGGGCGTGAACTATTCGATCACCTCGGCCTGCTCCACCTCTGCGCATTGCATCGGCAATGGCACTGAGCTGATCCAGATGGGCAAGCAAGATATCGTCTTTGCCGGTGGTGGTGAGGAATTGCATTGGACGCTTTCGTGCCTGTTTGACGCGATGGGCGCGATGTCGTCGAAATACAACGACGCCCCCGAAACCGCATCGCGCGCTTTTGACGCCACCCGCGACGGCTTTGTCATCGCCGGCGGCGGCGGCGTTGTGGTGCTGGAAGAGTTGTCACATGCGCTGGCCCGCGGTGCCAAGATATATGCCGAAGTGACCGGCTATGGCGCCACTTCCGATGGTTCCGACATGGTCGCGCCTTCGGGCGAAGGCGGTGAACGCTCGATGAAACTGGCGATGTCGACCCTGCCCGAAGGCCGCCGCGTGACCTATATCAACGCCCACGGCACCTCGACCCCCGCAGGCGATGTGACCGAAGTAAAGGCCATCCGGCGCGTCTTTGGCGAAAGCGCAGTGCCGCCGATCTCCTCGACCAAATCGCTGACGGGCCATTCCCTGGGTGCGACTGGCGTGCATGAGGCGATTTACTCCTTGCTGATGATGCAGGGCGGTTTCATCACCGCCTCGGCCAACGTCACGCAACTCGACCCGGAGCTGAAGCCCGAAGAAATTGCCACTGAATACCGTGAAGTGGAACATGACAGCATCTTGTCCAACTCCTTCGGGTTTGGCGGGACCAATGCCACGCTGTTGATGACAAAGTATAAAGGATAACCGATGGCCGATCTGATGACGGGCAAGCGAGGCCTTGTGATGGGCGTCGCGAACGAACGTTCGATTGCCTGGGGCTGCGCGCGTGCGCTGGCGGCAGAAGGGGCGGAACTGGCCTTCACCTATCAGGGCGACGCTTTCGGCAAACGGCTGGAGCCGCTGGCGGCTTCGGTCGGGTCCAGCCTGATGGTCGATGTGGATGTGACCGATGATGCCTCGCTTGATCTGGCGTTCAGCCGGATCAAAGAAGAATGGGGCACAATTGATTTTCTGGTCCACGCCATCGCTTTTTCGGACAAGAACGAATTGACCGGCCGAGTCAGCAACACCAGCCGCACCAACTTCAAAAACACTCTGGATATCAGCTGCTTTTCCTTCATCGACGTGTCACGCCGTGCCGCCGAATTGATGCCTGATGGCGGCTGTTTGATGACGATGACCTATGGCGGATCTAACCGCGTGACGCCCAATTACAACGTAATGGGCGTGGCCAAGGCGGCGCTGGAATCTGCGGTGCGCTATCTCGCCGCCGATCTTGGGCCGCAGAAAATCCGCGTTAATGCCATCTCTCCCGGGCCAATGAAAACCCTTGCCGGGGCGGCCATTGGCGGCGCGCGCACCACCTATCGCCATGCCGAAAACAACGCCCCCTTGCTGACCAATGCCAGCTTGGATTCCGTCGGCGGCACCGCAGTCTATCTGGCGTCAGATTACGGGATGCACACGACCGGCGAGATCATCCGCGTCGATGGCGGCTATCACGTACTGGGCATGCCGCGCGCAGAAAATATCAGCTAAAATATTGGCTGTGGTTTCATCGCAGCAAAACGTAATGCTCGGGGCCCATTAATCGGCTTTACGCAACCTCACCAGCGCAGCTTAAATTCCCAAACTGCGGGGGGGTTATAGGCGACCCGCACTGGCTGGACGAAGGCCCTATACAACCGATGGAAGCGATGGGGGTATTCGCTCGGATTGTGTCGAGGCTGGGTGCCGGGTGGGATAACTATTATGGCTTGCTGGCCGAAGTGATTGCCGGGGAGGAGGTGGAGATCGCCCTCTTTCGCGCCCATGCGGCACATTATAGCTATCTCTTTTATATCCTGCGCACGGCTTGACTTGAGGCGGGGATTAAGGCGCAATAGGTCCAGATGATTGCCCAGATGAGGCCAGTATGTCGATCCCGCCCGAAGCGTTTTTCCTTCACCCCAACCTGAACGGCACCTTGCAGCAGCGTATTCGCCAGCTTGTGGCTGAAGGCATTGTGGCCGGGCGGTTTCGGGCGGGTGAAAAGATGCCCTCCAGCCGGGGCTTGGCGGCACATCTTGGCGTGAGCCGGATCACGGTGACGCTGGCCTATACCGATCTGGTGGCCTCCGATTACCTGACCTCACGCGGGCGCTCAGGCTATTATGTTTCGCAAAGCGCACCCTTGCAGCCGGAGTTTGAGGCGCCGCCGCGGGCAAGCGCTAATCAGGTTGATTACGGCGCCCTCACCGGGCGGCGGTTTTCCAGCGTCGATCAGTTGCAGCGCCCCGCCGATTGGGCGCAGTTTCGCTATCCCTTCATCTATGGGCAGGCGGATGCTACCTTGTTTGACCATCAAAACTGGCGGCAATGCGCTTTGCGGGCCTTGGGCAAGCGGGATTTTGAAGCGCTGACCTCGGATTACTACGATCAGGATGATCCTTTGCTGATCGAATATATCTTGCGCAACATCCTGCCCCGGCGCGGGATCGAGGCTGGCGCGAGCGAGGTGTTGCTGACTATGGGCGCGCAAAACGCGCTGTGGCTGGCGGGGCAGGTGCTGGCCGGGCCGGGCAAGCGGGCGGTGCTGGAAAACCCCAGCTTTCCATCCCTGCGCGGGATTTTGCGCCAGACGGGTTGCGCGGTGGAATGGGTGGATGTCGATGGTGACGGCCTGCCGCCCGAGGCCTTGCCGGAGGGGGTAAATGTGGTGTTTACCACCGCCAGCCACCATTGCCCGACCAATGCCACCATGCCCATGGCGCGCAGGCGGGCGCTGCTTGAGGCGGCGAGTGCGCGTGATTTCCTGATCGTCGAGGATGATTACGAGTTTGAGATGTCCTTCCTCAAGGCCGTATCCCCCGCGCTGAAAAGCATGGATCGCGAGGGCCGGGTGATTTACGTCGGCTCCTTTTCCAAGTCGATTTTCCCCGGGTTGCGGCTGGGTTATATCGTTGCTCCTGAAGGGTTTATCCGTGAGGCCCGCGCGTTGCGCGCCACCATGCTGCGCCACCCGCCTGGCCATATTCAGCGCACCGCGGCGTATTTTTTAAGCCTTGGGCATTATGATGCGCTGGTGAACCGCATGAAGCAGGCCTTCAAGCGCAGGCGCTTGGCGATGGGTGAGGCGATTGAGGCGGCGGGCCTGCAGGTGGCCGGGCAAAGCGGGGTTGGCGGCTCCAGCTTTTGGATGGTGGCACCCGAGGGGGTGGATACCGAGGTTTTGGCGCAGTCCTTGCACCGTCAGGGCGTGTTGATCGAGCCGGGGCGCGTGTTCTTTGACCCTGCGCGCGCGCCGCGAAATTATTACCGTCTGGCCTATTCCACCATCCCCGTCGGGCGCATCGCCGAGGGTATTGGTCTGATCGCCGAGGCGATCGCGAAGGCTGGACCTAAGTAGGCAATGTAACTGGCCCTACTACAGGGTTTCGCAGCCCGTGTATTCTGCGCCCAACGCGGCCCCGTGCCGCCCTGCCTTGGGAGAACCTTGCCATGAAGATGACCACTGAAGAAGCCTTTGTCAAAGTTCTGCAAATGCACGGGATTGAAGATGCCTTTGGCATTATTGGCTCTGCCATGATGCCGATATCGGACCTGTTCCCGGTGGCGGGCATCAAGTTCTGGGATTGCGCGCATGAATATACCGCCGGGATGATGGCCGATGGTTACGCGCGGGCGACGGGCAAGATGAGCATGATGGTCGCGCAAAACGGCCCCGGCATCACCAATTTCGTAACCCCGGTAAAGACCGCTTATTGGAACCATACGCCTTTGTTGGTGGTCACGCCGCAGGCGGCGAACAAGACAATCGGCATGGGTGGGTTCCAAGAGGTGGAGCAGATGGCGCTGTACAAGGATATGGTCGCCTATCAAGAAGAGGTGCGTGACCCGTCGCGTATGGCCGAAGTGCTGAACCGTGTGATCCTCAAGGCCAAGCGCGCCTCGGCCCCGGCGCAGATCAACGTCCCGCGGGATTTCTGGACGCAGGTGATTGATATCGACCTACCGCACATGGTGGAGTTTGAGCGCCCTGCGGGCGGCGAGGAGGCAATTGCACGGGCGGCGCAACTGCTTAGCCGCGCCAAGTTTCCGGTGATTTTGAATGGGGCTGGCGTGGTGCTGGCCGGGGCTATTCCGGCCTCGATGGCGCTGGCCGAACGGCTCGATGCGCCGGTGTGCTGTGGTTATCAGCACAATGACGCCTTCCCCGGCTCGCATCCGCTGTTTGCCGGGCCTTTGGGCTATAACGGCTCCAAGGCGGGGATGGAGCTGATTTCGCGCGCCGATGTCGTGCTGTGTCTTGGCACCCGGCTGAACCCGTTTTCCACCCTGCCGGGCTATGGCATTGATTACTGGCCCAAATCCGCCGCGATCATTCAGGTGGATCTTAACCCCGACCGTATTGGCCTGACCAAGCCGGTGGCTGTAGGCATTGTGGGCGACGCCAAAAAGGTGGCGACCGCCATTCTGGCCAAACTTTCCGGCACGGCAGGCGATGAGAACCGCGCCGACCGCAAGGCGACGATTGCACAAACCAAATCGGCATGGATGCAGCAACTCTCCAGCATGGATCACGAAGACGATGATCCCGGCACCACTTGGAATGAGCGCGCCCGCAACGCCAAGCCCGATTGGCTTTCCCCGCGCATGGCATGGCGCGCGATCCAGTCGGCGCTGCCGAGAGAGGCGATCATCTCCTCCGATATCGGCAACAACTGCGCCATTGGCAACGCCTATCCAACCTTTGAGGAAGGGCGCAAATACCTCGCCCCCGGCCTCTTTGGCCCCTGCGGCTATGGTTTTCCGGCAATCATGGGCGCGAAGATTGGGCGGCCAGATCTTCCGGTCGTGGGCTTTGCCGGGGACGGTGCCTTTGGCATTTCGATGAATGACATGACAGCGATTGGCCGCGATGAATGGCCCGCCATCACCATGGTCATTTTCCGCAACTACCAATGGGGCGCGGAAAAGCGCAACACGACCCTGTGGTATGCGGATAACTTCGTTGGCACCGAGTTGGACACCAAAGTATCCTATGCGGGCATCGCGCAGGCCTGCGGGCTGAAAGGCATCGTTGTGCGCAGCATGGAGGAACTGACCGCGACGCTGCACAAGGCCATCGTCGAGCAAAAAGCCGGGATAACCACTTTTATCGAGGTGATGATCAACCAGGAACTGGGCGAGCCCTTCCGCCGCGATGCGATGAAAACCCCGGTGGCCGTGGCAGGTATTTCCAAGGACGACATGCGGCACCAGCCGCTTGCCGAGTAAATAGCGCAGGTGAGCCTGCCCTTTGATCTGACGCCGTTCACAACCGCCTATCTGGCGCTGGTGCTGTTTGGCGCGGCCTTTGTGCGCGGCTATTCAGGCTTTGGCTTTTCGGCCTTGGTGGTGACGGCGGCGAGCCTTGTGACCAACCCGCTCAACCTCGTGCCGGTGGTGATCTTTTGCGAGTTTCTGATGACGTTCCAGCAATGGCGCGAAATTGGCGCGCATGTGGATTGGGCGCGGGTGCGCGGGCTGATGCTGGGGGCGCTGATCGGGGTGCCTCTGGGGCTGTGGTTGATTACGCAGGTGCCGGTGGATGCCACGCGGGCGGTGATTGCGGTTTATGTTCTGGCGATGTGTGCGGTGCTGCTGCGCGGCTGGAAATTGCAGCGCGCACAGGGTGGGGCAGGCCATGCCGCCGTGGGCACATTTGCCGGGCTGGCCAATGCGGTGGGCATGGGCGGGCTGCCAGTGGCCACCTATTTCACCGCCCAAGCCATGCCCGCGCAGGTGTTTCGCGCCACGCTAATCGCCTATTTCGCGGGGTTGGACCTGTTTACCTTTCCGTTCTTGTGGTGGCATGGGCTGGTGAGTTTTGACACCGGGGTTGTCGTGCTGGCGGGCCTTCCGCTGATGGCTTTGGGCATCTGGCTTGGCGGGCGGCATTTTCTGAGTGCGGCCCCGCAGGAATTCCGGCGTTTCGCCATTGTCTTGCTGGCGGTTCTGGCCATGCTGGGGCTGGGCAAGGCAATCTTATAGGGGGCTGCGGTGCGCAAGATTTTGGTGGTGAATGCGGGGTCGTCCTCGGTCAAATTCGCGGTTTTTGCCGGCGGGGTGGAACTGCTTTCGGGCAGCGCGAGCGAGATTGGCGGTGCCTCGCGCCTGAAGCTTGGGGCGCATGTGCAGGCCCTGGACATGCCCGACCACCGCGCGGCGGTGGCGGCCTCATTGGCCGCTTTGGCGCAGGCGGGGCATGGGGTGGACAGCCTTTCGGCGGCAGCGCACCGGGTGGTGCATGGCGGGCAGGGTTTCGTCGCCCCCTGCCGGATTACCGATGCCGTGCTGGCGGGGATTGAGGCCTGCGTGCCGCTGGCCCCTTTGCACAACCCCGCCAATCTGGCCGCGATCCGCGCGCTTTCTGCATTGGCCCCTGCCCTGCCGCAGTTTACCAGCTTTGATACCGCCTTTCACGCCAGCCAACCCGAGGTAGCCACGCGCTATGCCGTGCCGGATGAGGTCGCGGCGCTGGGCATTCGCCGCTACGGGTTTCACGGCATTTCCTATGCCAGCCTCGTGCAAACCATGGCCGCGCGCGGGCCGCTGCCCCGGCGGCTTTTGGCGCTTCATCTGGGCAATGGCGCCTCACTTTGCGCTGTTTTGGACGGGCGATCGGTGGCCACGACAATGGGTTATTCGCCCTTGGAGGGGCTGACCATGGGCACCCGTTCGGGCGCGATTGACGGCAATGCGGTGCTGCGCATGGCCGAGGTGTACGGGATCGAGGGTGCGGCCCGGATATTGAACAAGCAAAGCGGGCTTTTGGCGCTTGGCGGTGCCTCGGACATGCGCGCCTTGGGGCAGGCAGGCACGCCCAAAGCCGCCTTTGCGCGCATGCATTTCATCTATTGGGCGGCGCGCCATGCAGGCTCCATGATCGCCGCGATGGGGGGGATTGATGCACTGGCCTTCACCGGGGGGATCGGTGAAAATGACGCCGGAATTCGGAGGGGGATCATGGCGGCTTTGGGCTTTACCGGGCTTTTGGTGGATGATGCCGCGAATGCACGTGGCGCAGAAAAACTGCATGATACCAAATCTTTGGTTGATGCATGGGTAGTCCCCGCCGCCGAGGAGGCACACATTGCCGCTGAGGCGCTAGAGGTGATGGACGTTGAGGATGAAGATGACACAGCCACAGATTGATACATCGCCCAAAGTCTCGGATGAGATACGCCAGACCACCTGCTACATGTGCGCCTGCCGCTGCGGGATCAATGTGCATCTGACCTCTGGCAAGGTGACATATATAGAGGGCAATCGGGCGCATCCGATCAATAAGGGCGTGCTTTGTGCCAAAGGGGCAAGCGGCATCCGGCAGGTCAACGCACCCTCGCGCCTGCGCGCACCTCTGCGGCGTGTTGGGCCGCGCGGCTCTGGCGCGTTTGAGGAGATTTCATGGGAAGAAGCGCTGGGGATCGCAGTGGATTGGCTTGCCCCCTTGCGGGATAAAGCCCCAGAAAAGCTTGCATTTTTCACTGGCCGCGACCAAAGCCAAAGCCTGACGAGTTTCTGGGCGCAGAACTATGGCACGCCCAATTATGCCGCCCACGGCGGGTTTTGCTCGGTCAATATGGCGGCGGGCGGCATCTATACCGTGGGCGGTGCGTTTTGGGAATTTGGCCAGCCCGATTGGGAACGCACGAAGCTGTTTATAATGTTCGGCGTGGCCGAGGATCATGACAGCAACCCGATCAAGATCGGTTTGGGCAAGCTGAAGGCGCGCGGCGCGAAGGTGATTGGCGTGAACCCGATCCGTTCAGGCTATAATGCCATTGCGGATGATTGGTTTGGCATAACACCCGGCGCGGATGGGCTGCTGATCTTGTCGCTGATCCATTGTTTACTGGAGGCGGGAAAGATCGATCTGGACTACCTCGCGCGGTTTACCAATGCGCCCTTGCTGGTGCGTTCGGATGAGGGGGCCGAAAAAGGGCTGTTCTTGCGCAATGCCGAAGGCAAGCCGGTGGTGGTTTCAAACGGGGCCTTGGTGCCTTTCGATCAGGCCGGGGTGCGCCCCGATCTGGGGGCAACGTATGAGGGCCATCGCACCGTATTTCAGCACATGGCGGAGCGCTACCTTTCCCCCGATTACGCCCCCGAAGCCATCGCCGCCCGCGTCGGCATCGACGCCGCGCGCATCCGCGAACTGGCTGCCGATCTGGCCCGCGTCGCCTTTGATGAGGCGATTGAGATTGCCCAAAGCTGGACGGATTTTCGCGGCGAGACCCATGACAAGATGATCGGCCGGCCCGTCAGTTTCCACGCCATGCGTGGGATCTCCGCCCATTCCAACGGCTTCCAGACCGCCCGCGCGTTGCATCTGTTGCAAGTGGTGCTTGGCACCGTGGAAACCCCCGGCGGCTACCGCTTCAAACCGCCCTACCCTAAACCTGCCGAGGCGCATCCCGCACCCCATTGCAAGGTCACGCCCGGCAAACCGCTTGACGGCCCGCATCTGGGCTATCCGCGCGGGCCAGAGCATTTGTGCCTGCACGATGATGGCACGCCTGCGCGCATCGACAAGGCGTTCTCCTGGGAAAACCCGCTGTCTGCCCACGGCGTGATGCATATGGTCATTGCCAATGCCCATGCGGGCGACCCGTACAAAATCGACACGCTGTTTTTATACATGGCGAATATGGCGTGGAATTCCTCGATGAACACCGCGCGGATGATGGAGATGCTGACGGATAAAGGCGAGGACGGCGAATATATCATCCCGCGCATCATCTATTCGGATGCCTATGCGTCTGAGATGGTGGCCTATGCCGATCTGATCTTGCCCGACACGACCTATCTGGAACGGCATGATTGCATCAGCCTGCTGGACCGCCCGATTTCTGAACCTGATGCGGCGGGGGATAGCATCCGCTGGCCGGTGGTGGAGCCGGACCGTGAAGTGCGGGGGTTCCAGTCGGTGCTGATCGATCTGGGGGCGCGGCTTGGGTTGCCGGGGTTTGTCGATGCGGAGGGCGCGGCGCTTTACCGCGATTACGCCGATTACATCGTGAACCACCAGCGCCGCCCCGGTGTCGGCCCCTTGATGGGCTTTCGGGGCGACGATGGCACCGAGGAAGGGCGCGGCGCGCCAAACCCGGAGCAACTTCAACGCTACATCGACAATGGCGCGTTTTATCAGGCCCATGTACCGGAAGGCGCGGAGTTCTATAAGCCGTGGAACAAGGCCTATCAGGATTGGGCGGTGAAAATCGGCCTGTATGACGCGCCGCAGCCCTATCTTTTCTCGATCTATTCCGAACCGATGCGCAAATTCCAACTTGCCGCAGAAGGTTATGGCACCCGCCAGCCCCCCGAGGCCGCACGTGCGCGGTTACGCCAAGCGATGGACCCGCTGCCGGTCTGGTACGCGCCTTTTGGCGATGATGTGCAGGGCTATCCGCTGCACGCGCTGACGCAGCGGCCTATGGCGATGTATCATTCATGGGGCAGCCAGAATTCGTGGCTGCGCCAGATCCATGGCTATAACCCATTGTATGTGCCAACGAAAATCTGGAACGCCAACGACTTCAAGGAAGGCGATTGGGCGCGCGTCACCTCCCCCAGCGGCGAGATAACCGTGCCCGTGGCCCATATGGCGGCGCTGAATGAGCACACGGTCTGGACATGGAATGCGATTGGCAAACGCAAGGGCGCATGGGGTCTGGACGAAGATGCGCCAGAGGCGACCAAGGGCTTCTTGCTTAACCATCTGATTTCCGAACTTTTGCCCGAAAAGGGCGACGGGATGCGGTGGAGCAATTCGGACCCGGTGACAGGGCAAGCCGCGTGGTTTGATCTGCGGGTGAAGCTGGAAAAGGTCGCCGCCCCGGATGAGGCGCAACCCGTCTTTCCGGCGCTGAACCTGAAAGAGGTGCAGGTATGACCTGCCTTCCGGGAGCGACCCAAAAAAAGCTGGGCCTGGCGATTGATCTGGATACCTGCGTGGGCTGCCATGCCTGCGTGACGGCCTGCAAGGGCTGGAACGATCAGGGCTATGGCGCGCCTTTGTCGGATCAAGACGCTTACGGCGCGGAGCCGTCGGGCACCTTCCTCAACCGCGTTCATTCCTATCAGGTGCAACCCGATCAGGGCGCGGCGCAGGTCATCAACTTCCCGCGCTCATGCCTGCATTGCGAGGATGCGCCTTGCGTCACCGTTTGCCCGACGGGGGCGAGTTACAAGCGGGTGGAGGATGGCATCGTTTTGGTCAATGAGGACGCCTGCATCGGTTGCGGGCTTTGCGCCTGGGCCTGCCCATATGGCGCGCGCGAAATGGACCAAGACGCGGGCGTGATGAAGAAATGCACCCTTTGCGTGGACCGGATCTACAATGAGAACCTACCCGAGGAAGACCGCGAACCTGCCTGCGTGCGCACCTGCCCCACCGGCGCGCGGCATTTTGGCGATTTCAATGATCCGGACAGCAAGGTCAGCCAGTTGGCGGCGGCGCGCGGCGGGTTTGACTTGATGCCGGACATGGGCACGAGGCCCACCAATAAATACCTGCCGCCGCGCCCCAAGGACAAGCGGGCCGAGGCCTCACTTCTGGCGCCGTTGCTGGACATTCAGGCCACAGGGTTTGCCGGCTGGCTTGACCGCGTTTTGGGGAGAATCTGATGCATCCGGCACCTTCTGTCATTATCTTTTCGGTTCTCTCGGGGCTTGGTTTTGGCTTCATGGCCTATCTCGCGCTGGGGTTTTTGTCGCTGACCGGGCTTTGGGCCTTTGGGGGCTGGGCGATTGGCTATGGGCTGGCGGTGGTGGGGCTATTGGCCGCCACCGCCCACTTGGGCAACCCGCAGCGCGCGCTTTTGGCGTTTTCGCAATGGCGCTCAAGTTGGCTGAGCCGTGAAGGCTGGGTGGCGGTGCTGGCGCTGCTTGCGCTGGCCCCGATTGCACTGGGCGATTGGCTGGGCTTTGGCGTGCCATATGTCTGGCGCGGCTTGGCGGCGGCGCTGGCACTGATAACGGTGTTTTGCACGGCGATGATCTATTGCCAGATCAAGGCTGTGCCGCGCTGGCACCACTGGCTGACCCCGGTGGTGTTCATGGGTTTTGCGCTGGCGGGCGGCGCGCTGTTGGCGATGCAGGCCACGCTGGCCTTTGTGCTTTTGTTGGGGCTGGCTGTGGTGATGCTGGCGCTGTTCCATTTGGGCGACAGGCAATTTGCCCGCGCGGGTGCCAGCATGGAAAGCGCCACGGGGCTGGGGGGCATCGGCAAGGTTTCGGTGTTTGAGCAGCCCCATACCGGCGGCAATTACCTGCTGCGCGAGATGATCTTTGTCGTGGGCCGCAAACACGCGATGAAACTGCGGCTGATCGCGGTGCTATTTGCCGCCGTGCTGCCCGCGCTGATGGCGGCGGTGGGGGGGGTGGCCCTGATGCTGGCTGCGGTTTTGGTGCATCTGGTCGGGGCCTTTGCCGCGCGCTGGCTGTTTTTTGCCGAGGCGGAACATGTGGTTGGCCTTTATTACGGCAAGCGCTGATTTGCTTTGGATCAAGGTGGCACAGCTTCACGCATGTTAGCCACCGCGTGTAGTTCTTTGAAGAGAGGCCACGATGACCCGCCTGATGATGATTTTGTTTTCCATGGTTTCCCCCTCCCTGATGGGGCTAGGCGTGTTGATGGCTTTGACCACCGGAAATGACTCCCTTAACCCGATTCTGACCGGTGCCGCGATTGGCTTTGTACTCGCGATCCCTGTAAGCTGGATCATTGCCAAGAAAATATCGGAATAAAACGACGGAAGCGAAGAGCCTCTGCCGTATGAAACAAAACAACAATACGGAGCGAGTAATGCGGCCCTATTCACAAACCCAGATCATTCTGCATTGGGTGGTGACCTTGCTGGTCGCCGCCCAATTCGTGTTAAATGACGCGATCGGAGAGGCGTGGAACGCCTTTCGTAAGGGCGCGGAGATGGGCTTTGACCCACTGGTTGCAGCCCATGTTTTTGGCGGAATCGCCATTCTGGCACTGATGACATGGCGCTTGGTGATCCGGGTGCGTCAGGGTGCAGTGGAGCCAGTCGCGGGCACCAGCCCCCGCATGGCCCAGATTATGCATCTGGGGCATATAGCATTTTATGGCGCGCTGGTGCTGGCAAGCCTTTCGGGCATGGCCACGTGGTTTGGCGAGGTAGAGGCTGCGGGCGACGTGCATGAATTGCTGACAACGGTGATCTTGATTTTAGTCGGGGGTCATGTCGCTGCTGCGCTTTATCATCAGTTTTGGCTGAAAGATGGGCTGATACGGCGGATGTCACTACGCGAGTAAAGCCCGATCGGGGGGGAGAGGATCAACGGGTCAAAAATACCCGCATCGTCTCCTCAAATTCGCGCGGCTTGTCGGCATGCAGCCAATGGCCCGCGCCGGGGATCTTAGCGAATCGGGCGGCGGGAAACAAAGCACGGATACCAGCCCGATATTCCGGTTGGATGTAATGGCTTTGTGCCCCGGCCAAAAACAGCACAGGCCCATCAAACATCGCTTCGGTGCCGGGCCAGCCCACGATCTTGGGCATCTCGGCCTCCAGCACATCCAAATTCAACCGCCAGCGCGGCGGCATCGCCTTGAGATCCAGCGATTGCAGGAAGAACGCGCGCAGGGCCGGGTCATCCATCGCCTGCGCCAGCCGCTTGTCTGCCTCGGACCGCGTACTCAGGCCCGAGAGATCCAGCCCACGCATCGCCTTGATATGCTGACTTTGGTCATGGTCATAGGCTACTGGGGCGATATCGGCGACTATCAGCCTGCCCACCATGTCATTATGGGTCAGCGCCAGTAGCATCGTGGCCTTGCCGCCCATTGAGTGGCCCACCACATCCATGCGCCCGCCATGTACGGCGATCACCTCGGCCAGATCCCCGGCCATATCCGGGTAAGAATGGCTGGGCAGGGCGGGGCTGGTCCCGTGGTTGCGCATATCCACCGCGACCACATCGCGGTCCGCCGACATGCGCCGCGCGATCACGCCCCAATTGCGCGCCGACCCGAAAAGACCGTGCACGATCAGCAAGGGCGGCGCTTTGGCAGCGGTTTGCGCGGGGTACAAAACTGTGTTCAACATACCCTAAGCCATAACGCAGCACGCGCGGCAGTGCCAGAGCGCTTGAGCCGCCCGCACACTGCGCGTAAGCTGGCGCAAAGTTGAAAGGTGGCAGCGGATGGGTGCGGTATCAATTCAGCAAATGGCAGAGCGGGTTTCCGCACTGCTGACCGAACGGATGCATATCAAAGGCCGCGATCTGCCCGAGAAAGTGCATCGCGCTGGCCGCCGCCTGCCGCGCAAGGTGCGTACAGCTGCCAAGGAATTGGCGGCAGCGATGGAACAGTCCTACAACCCCAAACTTCTCTTACAGATCAACGAAGAAGCAGTGGCGAAGAATTATGACATCTGTCAGAAATACCTCTCCGACATGAACAAGGGCCAAAAGCTGCGCGGTGCGCTTTTGGGGCTTTCTTCCTCGATCCTGTTCAGCCTTCTGGCGGTGGCGGCGCTGTTGATCGGAGTGCTGATTTGGCGCGGGTTTCTATAGACGCCACAGGTGCCGCAGAAAGTGCTGCGCGGCTAACGACAGTGACGGTCACGAAGGCCACATAGAGCAGCAAATACCACGAGCCGAGCTTGGCAAGGTTGACCGCTTGCCCCGGCATTTGGCCGGAATAAAGCCATGTGCCTGTGGCCGTCCCGACATTTTCCGCCACCCAAAGCGCGAAGCTTGAAAGGAACGCGGCCAGCGGCAGCGGCATCCAGCGCGGGTGTTCCGTGTTGGGGCACCAAAAATCTAATAAAAATTGTTATTTGATAAGACATTAGAGATAACGATCGTTTCTCTATCCACCTAAATATCCACCTTAGATCTTTTTTGAAGCCGCTGATGACGCGAGGGATTCTGGGCCAGTTCCGTCAAACCGAAACACGAAGGGCGGAAACCGGACCTTCGCTGCGCCCGCAAACTAAATTGGGCAACTTGAAGAAAGCGGACGCTCGGGGCTGCGACCCAGTTTTTTCGATGTGCAAACGCAGCTAACGGCGGTGAGCCCTTTTTACAAGTTTTCTGCAACGCGGCCAATGTCAGCTTCGCAGAGATGGCCACAATCTCACCGCTAAACGCTGAGTTCTTATCGGCCGTTTTGGCTTGGTCAGAAGTTCAGCATCTATCCCGCGCGTTGAGACGATTGAGCGTCAAGTAAGTCCAAGAGCGCCGGGTGTGGGAACTTGCGGGGCAGCGTGACCGCGAAAAACGGTTCAACGATGCCCAGATCGAACGGGGCGGTTGCCAAGGATCCGTTGCCAATCTCGTCGGCCAGTACGACAGAGGGCGCGACGGCCAGACCGACGCCTTCCCGGGTGAGCAGACGGACCATGGCCATGTCATCGACATTTGCGGCAATAATCGAGCGCACGCCCAGCTTCGTAACTAGATTTTCAAAACCCGCGCGTATGACGCTTTCTGTTGGCAGGATCAAAGGCTCGTTTTCCAGAAATTCCTTGAGCGAGGTATATTTCAGGCGGAGTTCCTGCCAGAGGCGCAACTTGGACAGGATGTGCTTGATTACGAGATATGGAGGCTGCGCGAAGGGGCGTGCATCGATCTGCAATCCCTACTGTTTCAGGCCCCCTTCAAATCGGGGCTTATTGTCAGTACTGGCATCGCGGATGTAACGGAAACGCTTGCTGCGCTGCCATTGGCGGCCCTGCACCGCGCGGACACTTCGAAACCCGAAGCCAATGAGATCACCGCACGTGTCAAAGATGCCTTTGAACAGGGCCTGAACAACTGTGACGTCGACGTCTATCATCTGTCCCGGTCTGACTGGTTTTGCTAAGGGGACTTTCCGCACCTTGGGATTTCATTGATTTTTCATACACCCTTGTCTCTTTGAATTCTGCGTATTTTAGCTGGCAGACGAGACCCCGAGCCACACTTGGGCGTTGTAGCCCGTAGCCGAGCGCGAACGCGTACTTTTGGCACTTTTCCGACTTAGCCTCAAAGGCAGCATCCAAGATCGAACCGGACATTAGAAATTTCGCGCCAACGGCAAGTTTGTCCGCACTGCGGTCGTCCAACAAACGCAAGTTCAACGTCAGCTTCGACGAGAAATCCGGTCAACACTCAACCTTTGTGTCACCGGCGATAACGACCTTTTTTGGCAGCCACTGTGGAGGCGACAATCCTCCCTTAGCATGAAAATAGCATCCCAGTTCGCTTCCAAATGCCCGCCTCGGTCAAAACTCCTAAGCCTTTGTTTGACGTTCCTTTCCAGCCCTTCCCACCTAATCCCGCTTTTCCTGCAGATATCGGTGTCAACGCCC
>CALEMZ010000420.1 GCA_937910975.1 uncultured Pseudorhodobacter sp.
TTCTGGGGATAAACACATTTTGCGGCAATTTTTGTTTGTCACCTGCGCCAACCCATGGTTAGACAATTGCTGTGACAGGGGCTTGCTCCGGGGCAACCCGGTACACATCCCCGCACGCAATGCCAAAAATGCCCAATGCGCCCGGAAAAGGGTAAGACGTGTCTTTCCAGACCGCCGGCGCACGGACAAAGCCAGATAGATCTGGATCAAAGGACAAGATGAGATCTTCCAAGTCCCGCTCGCGTTCGAAATCGAACCGCCCGCGCACCCTCGGCAATATTACCAACCGTGTCTTCGACAGCTCCGGCCCCGATGGCAAGGTGCGTGGTACGCCGCAGCAAATTATTGATAAATACCTTATTCTGTCTCGCGACGCGCAATTGTCGAATGATCGTGTGAATGCTGAGAACTTTCTTCAGCATGCCGAACATTACACAAGGTTGTTGGGCGAGGCGCAGCGCGAAATGCTGGCCGAGCAAGAAACGCGGCGCGTGCAGGATAGTCAGAACCAGCAGCGCGACCACTCGCAGCGTGAGCGTCAGCCGGACCGTGGTGATAATCAGCAGCCCGACCTGCGCGAAGACCGCGCCGAGGCCCCCCGTGACGATCGCCGTGATGACCGTCGTGATGATCGCCGTGACGCACCGCGCGAAGACCGTCGGGATAATCGGAGTGATGAACGGCGTGACGATAGCCGCGATGACCGTCGCGATCGTCCTGCCCAGCGTTTTGACGATGATGCAAGAAGCCCCGCTTTGGTTGAGACAACCAGCGTGGACGAAAACACCAACTTGGTGGAAACGCCAGAAGCGCACCGCGCACCCCGCCATCGTCCGGCGCGCAACAAGCGCGTTGAAAGCGGGGCAGAGCCTGCCAAGGCCGCCGCCGTCGCACCCACAGCGCCAACAACGGTTGCGCCCTCAGAGGCCGAAACGCCTGCCCGAGCCCCCCGTAAGCCACGCGGGCCACGCAAGCCAAAAGCCGAAGGCGATGTGCCGGGTAGCGAAGCGGCTGAGTAACAAGAAAAAGGCCGGGGCATATTGCACCCGGCCTCTTTCTTTGTTGCGCTCAATCGGGTGTGAGTGGTCTGGCCGGTTCGTCATAGAGCCGTGACAGGGCGCAGAATTGCTCCAACGAGATTTCTTCCGCGCGCGCCGTGGGCGGAATGCCGACCGAAAGTAAGCGTTCCTCAATATCCGGTCCCATGCCCTTGAGGCTGGAGCGTAGCATCTTGCGGCGTTGGTTGAACCCCATGGCGGTGATGCGCGACAATGCGGCGGCATTGGCTGCAAAGCGCGGCTGTTCCAACCGGGTCAGATGCACCACAGCCGAATGGACCTTGGGCGCGGGGCTAAAAGCCTCTGGTGGCAGGGTCAAAACGATGCGGGGATCGGCGCGCCATTGCGCCAGCAGCGCAAGGCGCCCATAGGCCTTGTCTCCGGGTTTTGCCACGATCCGTTGCGCGACCTCCTTTTGGAACATAAGGGTCAGGCTTTGCCAAAAAGGCGGCCACTTATCGGGCGAGAGCCAGCGGATCAGCAATTCCGTACCCACATTATAGGGCAAATTGGCCACCACCCGCACGGGAGGGGTCAGATAAGCCGAAACATCAAGGCCCAAGGCATCCGCATTCAGCACCTCCAGCCGCCCGGGATAAGCGGCTGCAATCTCGGCCAGCGCCGGCATGCAACGCATGTCCTTTTCCACCGCGAGCACCCGGCGCGCACCTTCCGCCAACAGCCCGCGAGTAAGGCCTCCCGGGCCGGGGCCAATCTCTAACACATCGCATTGCGTCAGATTGCCCGCGGACCGCGCGATTTTTGAAGTCAGGTTCAGGTCCAGCAAGAAATTCTGGCCTAACTGTTTTTTGGCCACCAGATCATGCGTGCGGATCACTTGGGCAAGGCTTGGCAGCCCATCAATCGCGGCCATGCTCAGCCCCTTTTCCGTCTTCTTTGTATGCGTGTTTGGAGGTCCGCGCGCCCCGCGCACGTGCCATGTCTTGCGCCATGCGCAGTGCGGCGATCAGGCTGGTCGGGTCCGCAATACCTCTGCCCGCGATGTCAAAGGCGGTGCCGTGGTCGGGCGAGGTGCGAATGAAAGGCAGGCCAAGGGTCAGGTTGACCCCGCCGGCGAAATCAATGGTCTTGATCGGGATCAGGGCTTGATCATGATACATGCAGATCGCCGCATCATAGCGTGCGCGGGCGCCGGCGTGAAACATTGTGTCGGCAGGTAAAGGCCCCATGATCTGCATCCCTTCGGCGCGCAAGCGGTCCAGAACCGGGATGATGAGATCAATCTCCTCATGCCCCATGGCCCCGCCTTCGCCCGCATGAGGGTTCAGGCCCGCAACGGCGAGCCGGGGGGCTGCAAGGCCGAAATCCTGCCGCAGCCCGGCATGGGTGATGCGCATCGTTTCCTCCAATGCGCGGGCGGTCAGGGCGGCAGGCACCTCTGAAACCGGGATATGGATCGTTACCGGCACCACGCGCAACTCAGGGCAGGCAAGCATCATCACCACGCGGTCCACCCCGACAAGGGTAGCCAGATATTCGGTATGGCCCGGAAATGCGAATCCTGCGCCATCTTTCAGCGCCTTCTTGTGGATCGGGGCGGTGCAGATGGCACAGGCCTCGCCCTTCATCACCAGATCCACGGCGCGGGCGATGACGGCGATTACGTCGGCGGCATGCTCGGGTCGGGCCGCGCCGGGGGTCGCCGGGCTGGCAAATGGATGAGGCAGAACCGGTAGCCGATCAGGGGCTACCTGCATTGCCTGCGCGGGGCGCTCGATTAGATCGAACGCGCAGGTTTTGGGCAGGTGGCGTGGGTCGCCGATCCAAAAAAATGGCAGCTCCGCACCCAAGGCCGCACGGGCTGCGGCAGCAATCTCTGGCCCGATGCCCGCGGGTTCGCCGCAGGTCAGGGCGATGGGCCGTTGGGCCAGTGCTGTCTGCATTGCTTAAGATTCGCGGATAATGGCGTTGAAGCGCAGCTCTTCAATATAATTCTGCGCTTCGGTAGCAAGCCGCTGGTTCAGAAGGCGTTCATGCACTTCATCCCGGGTCGGAGCGACTTCTTGCACCGGGGTGCGTGAGCAGAGCATCAAGAACACATGTGCGCCACCACTGGCGAAATCAACGCTCTCATTCGGGTCGAGATCGACCAGGGCCAGCCCGATATTGCTTGGCACCTCAGCGGCAGGCAATGTTTCGCGTAGCAGGCGGTCTGCGGGCTGGCCTTTGGCAATGCCATAAAGGTCATCACAGGTGTCAATCTTTGTGCGCAAGGTGGCGGCATCGGCCGCTCCGGTTGCCGCAGGTAACAGATATTGCGCGTAGTCTATGGTTACGGATTTGGGGCCCAGCCCGTCAATCTCTTCCAGCCCGCGCAATTGGAACAGGCCAACCGCGCCGCCCATGACAACTGGTTGCGACACCTCACCCTGAGCAAGACCCAAAACGACCGATGCAAGGGCAGCGGGCAGGTTGGCCAGCGGCATCCAGTCCAGTCGCCCACCGCGCCCGGCAGTAGCCGAAGCAGAGTTACTGCGCGCGGCGGCAGCAAAGCCCGCTTCGGACGTGATCTGCGCGCGCAGGCGGTTGGCGCGGGCCAATACGGCCTCTTCCTGGCCGGGGGGGGCAGGGATCACCAATTCCGAGATCAAAACGCGCAGTGCGGCATTGCCATTACTGGCTGCAATCGCCCGATCAATCTCTGCTGGCGAAATGACGGTTTTGGGAACGTAGCGCTGGCGGATCACCTCACGCCAAACCAGACCAGCCTCCACAAAGTCGCGGAAGGTCTGCGGCGAGACGCCTGCCTGCCCGAGGGCCTGGATGAATTGCTCGCCCGTCAGCTCTGCGCGGGCTGCGAATTCTTCCATCCCGGCTTTGATCTGATCAGGGGTGGCCGCAATGTTCAGCGATTTTGCCGCCGCCATCCGAAGCCGATCCTCGATCAGCGCCTTTGTTGCTGCTGTTTCCAGGTCGCCGGGGGTGTTGAACAGTTGCAGCATCTGCACACGTTGCTGCACCTCAAATTCGGTGATCGCACGGTCATTCACATAGACGCGGGGCGCAAACAGGTTTTGCGTCTGACCATGGGTTTGACTGGGCACGCTCCCCAGCATAAGGACGGACAGAACGACAAAGAGTGGTGTGAGGCGCATCATTCGGTATCTTCTCATAGCAACGATCTTTGGCCTGACGGCGGCGATCTGTTCAATATGTGGTACTCTGCGCGCTGGGGTCATGGCAACACCTTAACCGCGACATGTACTAGCGGGGCCGCGTTTACTCTTGCCTCCAAAGCCCAGCAAATCAACTGACAAGCCGAAGTCGGTGGTCGGCTTGACACTGCTAGACGAGGTAAAGCGACGTTGCACAGCAAGATCAAGTTTGAGGCATTCATTGCGGAAGGCAAGGTTGAGTCCGGCAGAGGCCGCGCGATCGGCAACAAAATCGTAACGCGTGTTCAGGCTGGCCTCCCAACTTGGGGTGAATTGATAACGCCCGTCAAGGGTAAGTTCGGACACGTCCGTGCTGCGGGTTTCGCTTGGGTCGGCAAGCATACGGACATATGAGGAAGACAGGCCGTAATCTTCACGCTGAAGGTCGAGTCGCATTTCACCTTTGGTCAGCCTGAATTTGCTGTCAAAAATCAAGCGGTTGGTCATGGTCATACTATCAGCCAATGAAAGCCGCATCGCAGCCAACCAATCAGAGCGCATGCCTTGCAAGCCGGAAGCCACCCCAAATTGGCCGTGATCTTGCTTGCGATAGACACGACCAACGGTCAGCCCAAGGGACCATCCCGCCGGCGCAACGCGGGTGTAGCTAAGGCCAATATTAGCGCGCGGACCTTTTTCAATGGCATCAGCACCGGGAAAACGGTTGAGAGAAAACAGGCTGCCTTCGTCGAACTCCACCAATACGCTGTCTTCATTGGGGATAATGTTATTGTTGCGCCGGGTCCAGATGAGTTGGACCACCGGTTCGATCACATGACTGACACCAATTTGCGTGGCGCGCACCCAAGGCCAGCGCAATTCGACGCCTGCGCCGCCCTGGCCCCGGAAACTGCTGCCGGCAAAGGCTGTATCCTGACGAATGTGGTAAAAATCTCCGTTCACCTCTGTCACGAAGGAGGCCAAAACTCCTGTGGGCAGCACCAAATTGCGCCGCCAATCGGCGTTCAGCGACAGACGGGCCACATCGCGGCCATCGCTGATAGTGTCGCCGTCACTGTCGGCAGGGTTGTTGGAACTGCGATAACGGCCATGGGTTTGCAGCCTGAACCCGCCCTCGCCGCCAATCAGGCCGGGGGTGAAGCGGCGTTGATAGGTCAAGTCTGTTATGACCGAGGGCAAGGTGCTGTTCACATCGCCCGCGCGAATGGAGCGGAAGTTGATCAGTCGGGCCGAGATATGTTCATTGCGACGGGTGCGGGCCACTTCGATCCGGCTATCCAGACGGTCGCGTGAGGAAATGCCGTAATCGAGCAAATAGGCGTCATCCGATACGGCTTCGCCCCCGAAGGTAAGAATAAAATCGCGCGGCAGAGTGAATCGGCCTGTGGCGTTAAGGTAGCCCCGTGTTTCACCGGGCAGAAGGTCGTCGCGGCTTATGGCACCCTTGACTTCAATCTCCCCAGAGCTGAAGGCCTGACGATAGCGCAGTTCAAGCGTGCGACCATTCTTGGACGAGAAATAGGGCGTGATTGTCAGGTCTTTATCATCTCCGATACGGATGAAATAGGGGGCCTTGATACCGAAACCTAACCCGCTTGTGGTGCGAAATGATGGGGCAAGAACCCCGGTTTGACGTTTGAGCGTGGGGTCAGGCATGCGGAGCCGAGGCAACCAGAATATTGGCACGCCCGCCAGACGGAAGGTTGCATTGTCAAAATATATCTGGCGCTCCAACTCATCGTGGATCACGCGATTGGCACGGATTTCCCAAAGCGGCGTTGGATTGTTCGCACAGATTTTGCAAGAGGATACGACGGTGCGGCCAAGGCTGGTATAGCGCCCGCCGATGCGCATCATCTCGGAGGCGGCAAGCTGAAGTTGTTGGTCCAGAACGAGGCGCGCACTTTTTAAAACCCCGTTGGAGAAATCGGACGAAAGCTCTGCCTGATCGGCCAGGATGATGGTGCCGGACGTATCTGTCAGCACGATAGGCCCTTTGATCAAAAGACGATCCGCACCACGATCATAGGTAATGCTGCTGGCTTTCAGACGGCTACCCTTATGGAAAATTTCTACATTCCCGGTGGCCACAAGCGTATCATTGCCCACAATCGCCACG
>CALEMZ010000421.1 GCA_937910975.1 uncultured Pseudorhodobacter sp.
CGGCACAACTTGCCTGTTTACTTGGTTATCACCAAGCACCGCGACACAAAGACAGTCGAAATTCCCAGATGTCACCCTAGCGATCAGTTTAATCTGACATTGCCCGTCAGGCGTTTTGGCATAATCGCAGAGCATCATTAATAGCTGCATGGATGTTTCGGCTCGCAACAGAATCACCGATCCGGTGTAATTCAAACCCGCTTTCTTCTTTGGTTGGTACAGCCTCAGATTGTATTTCTCCACGAACCCAACGGTCCAGATCGGTAATGCCCAAATTGCGTGAAGTAGGGGCAAGAGCCAAGTACAATTCTGCAGCCGGTAGCAACCCGTTGTCAAAGATTATCTGATCTGCTGAAATCTCATGGCTTTTCAATGTAAGCTCACTGCGCAGTGTCGCAACCAATCCGTTGCCTTGCTTGCGAACCATCAAAAGGGAATGTTCGGACAGATAGGGGACCATGTCGGCCTCTGTAGCCCATTTCCGCCAACTTGTTCGTTCAGCGTTGGTCTGCTCTTGCGCCAACCCTTCGTCGATTGTCGCAAATCGCAGTTTTGCGCCGGCTTGATAGCAATAGTCGGCCACGGTCAACGCCACATGACGGCCAGTTCCGTCAACAATCAGAATGTCCTGTGCCGGACTGACAGCGCCGCCGAGGATGTCCCAAGGGCTGGTGATCAGCTCTGCCCCGGGAACCTGCCCTGGATTGGGAAGGCCGCCCGTGGCGATAATCACCAGATCAGGGTTTAATCCCATGATGTCCTGCTCATTCGCGTAGACGTTGCAGCGCAATTCAACGCCGAGTTTTTCCAACTCGGAAATGCGCCAGTCAATGATCCCGATGATGTCTTTACGCCAGCTTGCCCGCGCCGCCAGCAGAACCTGCCCTCCCGCGCGCGAAGCCGCCTCCAGCAAGATGACCGCATGACCGCGCTCGGCACAGACGCGGGCCGCTTCCAGACCAGCGGGCCCTGCCCCAACCACAACGACTTTGCGTTTTTTTTCGGCGAGCAGTATCTGTTGGTGCAACACGCCTTCGTGGCCCGTTGCGGGGTTGTGCAGACAGGTCGGGCGCATATGGCTCATGCAATGGGTTGCCCCGACGCAGGGGCGGATACGATCCTCCTGCCCTGCGGCGATCTTGTTGACGATATGTGGATCCGCGATGTGTGCGCGGGTCATGCCGACCAGATCAATCAACCCTTCGCGGATCGCATGCCGCGCGGTGGCCACGTCGGCAATCTTGGTGGCATGGATCACCGGCAGGTCTATCTTTTCACGAAACGCCCCGGCC
>CALEMZ010000422.1 GCA_937910975.1 uncultured Pseudorhodobacter sp.
TGGAATCGGCGGCGGCGGGGGAGTTCGCGGCCAATACCGAAAAAGACGAGGGCTTTGCTGTGCCCAAGCCGATCTGGCATTTATCCGGGCGCACGGTGATGACGATGGATTGGGCTGAAGGCGTGAACATGGCCGACAATGCTGCGATAGATGCCGCGGGCATTGATCGCAAAGTACTGGCCTCGCGCGTGTTGCAACTGTTTTTGCAGCATGCGCTGCGCGATGGGTATTTCCACGCCGATATGCATCAGGGCAATCTGAAGGTTGCGGCAAATGGGGATATTATCGCCTATGATTTCGGAATCATGGGCCGGTTAGATGAATACACACGCCGGGTTTACGCCGAAATACTGTTTGGCTTCATCCGTCGTGATTATCGCCGCGTGGCGGAGGTTCATTTTGAGGCGGGCTATGTGCCAGCCGACCGCGATATTGACGAGTTTGCGCGAGCCTTGCGTGTGGTTGGAGAGCCAATTTTTGGCATGGATGCGACCCGCATTTCCATGGCGCGGCTGCTCGCCTACTTGTTTGAGGTGACGGAGCGTTTCGGCATGCAGACGCGGACAGAGCTGATTTTGTTGCAGCGTACCATGGTGGTGGTGGAAGGTGTGGCGCGCAGCCTTAATCCGCAAACCAACATCTGGCATGACGCGCGGCCCATCGTTGAGGCCTATATCAAGGATAATATTGGCCCAACGGCATTGTTGCGCGATCTGAAGAAGACGGCGCTGGTACTGGCGCGGTTTGGGCCGAAATTGCCACGCTTGGTAGAGGCGCAATTGCTGCGCCAATCACAGCCGGCGGAGCCACCTCATTCGCGCAGTCTGGGCCATCCGCTGCTCTGGGTTTTGGTTGGCGCGGGGCTTGTGCTGGCCGGGTTCCTGTTGGGGCAAAACATCTAAAGCGCGGCCAATTCCAAGTGCATGGCTTTGGCGTAATCGGGGTCACCCTGTTCGGCCTTCCACAGGCAATGGGCGGCCATGCGCCAGTGATAGAGGCTTTTCAGATTACGGTATCTGTCTGCAACCCGTGGCGGGCATGCAGCGAGGAAGGCTGATGTTTCGTCAGCATTTAGCGGCTGGCCGCGATAGAGCCATTGCATCGCGGGCGAGAGGAAGGTCGCAATATCGTCTGCCGGATCACCGAGCGCAGGGCATTGCCAATCAATGAAGGTGATCTGGTCTTGATGCGCAATCAGGTTGCCGGGAACCGCGTCGCCGTGGATCATGCAGACAAGGCCTGCAGGCACGCCCGGATCGGGCGGCGCGGGGGGCAGGGTGGCCTGGCAAAGTGCCCCGATAGCCCGTGCTTGCCCCAGTATTTTTGCGCTGCCATTCGCAGCAAGACGGAATTGCGCTTGGGGCGGGGGGGGCAGTTGATGCAGCCGAGTGAGCGCCGCCGCCACCATTTGGGGCGTGCCGCGCCATGGGCTGCCGGGCTGGTACTGATAGGCCAGCCAATCCGTTCCTGTTGCCTGTAAGGTCGGGGCAATGCCAAAGGGGGCAAGCCATGCAAGCGCATGCGCCTCTGCCTGTGGATCATTGGGGAAAAGCGGACTTTCGCCGTTTGGATCATAGAGTTTGATGACCGTATCGCCTGCGCGCCAAAGGCGGTTCACACGGCCGCCCGCCAGTGGCTGCCATGCCGTGGGAAGCGCCGGAAGCGCTTGCGCAACGGCCTCTCGCAACTGTTTTGGCGGGGTGGGGCGTCTGTGAAGGGTCATGGCGCGGCGACGCTACCTTGCCCCGGTGTTTGGGGGCAAGGGGCCGCGCTCCAAAACCTTGTAGTAGAGGCAAGAGCCTTGCCCATCCCATTAAAGCAGCTTCAGCCAGTCACCACGCCGACCCCGAAAGGCAAACACCGCACCGCTCGCAGGCTTTTGCCGAAGCACATCCTGGGCAAGTGTCGCCAGACCTGCGATCCCTTTCCTCTTATTTGTCACGCCACAAGCCCGATACACACGGACACCAGCTCGAAGCCCAATCATGCTGCTTCCACCGCACGGATAAGGGTCGTCAGCGCGACCGAGTCCATTGTGCCGTCAAAATTCAAACAGCGCCCATTGCGTAAACGCAATTCCATCGCGGTCGGTGGCAGCGTATCGGCAATAGAGGCCATAGGCACCGGGAGCCCCGCTGCCACTGGAATATCCACCGGCTGGAATATCCCCCGGAAAGAAAAGCTCCCCACCATCAGGCGACCAAAGCCCTTTCCTTTTGAGGTCAAGGCGCCATACGTAAATCTGCTGTCGCGTGATTTCGTGGCGCTGCGCCATCTGGGTCACCGTTGCCCCGCCAATACCCACCGACGTGACGATCTCGAGTTTGTCTTCGTCACTCCAGAAGCGCCGCCGCTCCAGCCCGAGAACTTCTGCCATGCATCGCAGACCCCGCACAAAATATGTCGCTAACGATGGCGTTTAACACGTGTCTTAGATCAAAGATTAAAGCTCAGGCAGGCGGTGCAAATGGCGCGGTTACAGTTTGCCAGCGGCGGAGTGGTTGTTGGCTGACCGCGGCTATGATGCCGACTGGTTCAGGGAAGCGTTGAATGACACGGGGATAATGCCCTGCATCCCCGGCCGGAAGTCTCGTGGCAAGCCCATCAAATACGACAAGCGCCGCTACAAACCCGCAACAGGATCGAGATGATGTTCGGGCGACTGAAGGCTTGGCGCAGGGTTGCCACCCGCTATGACAGATGCCCAAAGGTCTTCATGTCTGCTGTCGCCCTCGCCGCTACCGTCATGTTCTGGCTATGAACCAAGAACGAGTCCTGACCCTAGGAACAGAATGCTCTCTCCGATCGCCTTCGAACAGCAGCAGAAACTGAAACGGCAAGGCGTCTAGGAAACTAGGGGCATCTCAATATTATCTTGCAAGATGTGACAGGTCGGCACTCAAGAATCTTGCCGCGAAATATCGGAAATGAGCACGTCTTTCACAAGCTCTCCCATTGTTTTCTGTGCGGCTTCCAACAATGCCTGCCGCAAAAAGATTAGGTTTGCACCGTCGGTAAACACACCCTTGAACCCGCCCGCATTGGCGTGATCAAACATGACTTGGAGTAAAACATCCCGCAACTTCGGTTCGCGCGCGTAAATTGCTTCAGTACTTCCGAGTGCTCCCTCCACGGAGAGCGACAAGATGACAAGTGAGACGACACGTCCTTCCTCAACCACAGGAACAATGAACTGATTGTTCAACTTGACAAATTCTGTAGTCGCGGGCGCATCTTCTTGAGGCTTCTGCGCGCGCTCGGCATGTTCTTCCACCGGGCGCAGGAAAATACCGGCGCCGAGGCCGGCACCCAGGCCGACAAAGACTAGAAGAATGGGGAAAAGCTTTGCAAACATGCCGGTCAGAAGGGCAAAATGGTGTCAGTGATCTGCTGCCCGTAGCGGGGCTGTTGCACATCAGTGATTTGACCACGCCCGCCATAGGCAATGCGGGCACCGGCTATGCGATCATAGGTGATCTCATTTTGCCGTGAAATATCGGCGGGGCGGACATAGCCGGTTACAATCAACTCTCTCAGCTCAAAATTCACGCGGACCTCCTGTTGACCCTCGATTCGTAAAACCCCGTTGGGCAGTTCCTCCACCACCGTCGCGGCGACCCTTAACGTCAGTTTCTCGTTTCGCTGGACTGATCCTTGCCCAGAGAACTGAGATTCCGAAGAGGTTGAAATGGCCTCATCCATGCTGGCACCTGCAGGTAGTTTTTCGTTTAACCGCTGCGGAATACCAAAAAGGGATGGGATTCCCATGCTTTGCGACCCGCTACGGCTTCTTCCAGAGGAATTCGAAATCTCCGCCTTTTCGTCAATCTGAATCACAACCGTTAAGATATCACCACGATGCCCGGCGCGGCGGTCGCCGAACAACGACCCGCTGTTTGCTGTCCACAGGGATGAGGCCACAGTTGGGCCATCGGGCTCTGCAAATTCCGGCACAGGAGTCGAATACATGGCATGATGTTGATAGCTTCCTTCGACCGGAGAGAATGCCGGCGCCCTTCCAACTTCGCCCAGCTTGGAGCAAGCCGGAACCATCAATAGTGCGAGTAAGACAAACCGCATTTCTTATTTCCTCTAAGGAGTTGGGCCGACATGGACGGCACCGTCTGCCGCCACGCGCCCAGCAAGCACCGTGCGGGATGAAAGATTCATGACGCGGATCACATCACCCAATCCACCACGCGCCAACGCGCGCCCCTCGGTCAAAATACCAAGGCCGCCCACACTGTAAACAAGCGTGACGATCTGATTTCGATCGACCAAAGCCGGAGGGCCAACATCCGCCGCGCGGATGGCCCGGCCAGGATAGAGCGTCACGCGCGCCTCCAGTCCCAATACTTCAGCAGCATCTCCCAAGGCACCGGGTATCTCGGCCGCGACAAGGGCGACGTCATTTTCCGAAAGCAAGGTTTGAGCACGGATTACCCGTGTCGCGATCAGGCTTTCTGCCAAAGTCGGCGTGGCCAAAAACATTATGAAGGTGATGGTACGCAGCATCATCGCAGCTGCGATGTCGTGGAGAGCATCTGATCCGCCGCGGTAATCACTTTGGCGTTCAGCTCATATCCGCGTTGCGCCTTAATCAACTCCGTCACCTCTCGTACGGCATCGACGGAGCTTTCCTCCAGATACCCCTGCCTGAGCGTACCGAGCCCATCTTGCCCTGCCGTTCCTTGCAGCGGAGGCCCGGAAGCTGGCGTTTCCAAAAAGAGGTTAGAGCCCATCGCCTCCATCCCCTTTTCATTGGTAAAACCAGTCAAAGAGAACTGGCCCAGTAATTGCGGTTGTACCTGGTTGGCGAAATAGGCGTAAATCTCCCCTTCAGCGTTGATGGAAAGACTGCGGGCATCGGATGGGATCGTAATGCCCGGGCTCACCTCATAGCCTTCAGCGGTCACGATCAACCCATCACCCGTGCGCTTAAGCCCACCATCACGCGTGTAAGCACTGGCCCCCGAAGGCAGCGTGACCTCCAGATACCCCTTGCCCTCAATTGCTACATCCAAATCGCCACCCGTTGCCGAGGATGCGCCTTGCGAAAGCACCACAGAAACCGATGACGCCCGGACACCAAGGCCCACCTGTACTCCCGTTGGCAGCATGGAGCCATCTTGCGCAGAAACAGTGCCAGGGCGGGCAAGCTGTTGATAATGCAGGTCTGCAAAGTCCGCCCGCCGCGCATTGTAGCCAGTCGTCGACATGTTCGCGAGGTTGTTTGATACAACATCCACTCGCATCTGCTGGGCGGCCATACCGCTTGCAGCGATCTGTAAGGCTTTCATAGTTCTCTCCTATCGACCAAGGGCTTGGATGACGCCGCGCATGCGCTCATCCTCCTTGTCCATAAATCCTTGCCCCATTTCATAGGCGCGCTGCACCGCGATCATCCGCGCAATTTCGGAGATCGGGTTGACATTGCTTTCCTCGACAAACCCCTGAAGGATAGTCGCGCCCTCCACTGGTTCTACCGCGTCACTGGTAAAGGTCGCCCCACCCTGTTGCATCAATTTCAGCGGATCCGTCGGTTGCCAAAGCCCGATCTGCGCCAAGGGCTGCCCTTTGGCCGAAAGCGTGCCATCGGAAGACAGGGCCACAGGCCCCGCATCAGGCGGAACGAAGATCGGTGCGCCGCCAAGGTCCAGTAACCGATGCCCATCAGGGTTCACCAGTTCCCCCTCGGCATTGGGCATGAAACTGCCCGCGCGCGTCATGGCTTGGCCTTGCGGAGTCTCAATCAAGAAGAACCCATCGCCCTGAA
>CALEMZ010000423.1 GCA_937910975.1 uncultured Pseudorhodobacter sp.
AAAGTACCTCTAGCACCTCGCGCATCACTCGGTACTCTGCTTCGACAGGTTGATATGGATCGGTGTTTGTGCCGATTGCAATCACCGCTGGCCTGTAAGCCCTTGCCCGCAACTCGCGTGCCAAAACCGCGCCAATCCCCGGCCGAGCAATCAGCTTTGTCTCGAAATCCAGCCCCGGCGACAGGTTCAGATAAGCGTGGCTTGGCCGCGCATAGCAATAGGCGCAGCCATGCTCACAGCCCCGATAAGGGTTGATGGATCGATCAAATGGCAGATCGGGCGAGGCGTTATAGCTGATGGCCGAACGCGCCCTCTCCACCCGCACCTCGGCTTGCAGCAGCCGCGCCTCCTCCTCTATGTCCCAGCCGTCTTCTACGGCCACGCGCGCCGCCGCCTCAAACCGCCCAGAATCATTGGAAAGCGCGCCCCGCGCACGCGCACGCACCCCGCGCGGCACCGTCCCCATCTCATCGCCAAACTGCGTCATACAGCCATAATAGAACATAGCGGGAACAAATACCAGAAAATCGCGTCTCCAAATTGCATCTTGTCGGCTTTCACCTTACCGATGTCGCAAACCGAAAAGTGGTCCGCATCCTTTGCGACCATTGAGCAAATTACAGGACCGTACAGGAGCATCCAATGTCTGACGACGAAATCATCCTTTCAGAACTTTCTGATGACGAGCTGGTCCTGCAAATGCATGACGATCTTTACGATGGCCTGCGCGAAGAGATCGAGGAAGGCGTCAACATCCTGATCACACGCGGCTGGACCCCCTACGACGCGCTGACCAAGGCGCTTGTGGCGGGCATGACCATCGTTGGTGCGGATTTCCGTGACGGCATCCTTTTTGTGCCCGAAGTGCTGCTTGCCGCCAACGCGATGAAAGGCGGCATGGCCATCCTCAAGCCCTTGCTCATCGCTACGGGCGCGCCGCGCATGGGTAAGATGGTGATTGGCACCGTGAAGGGCGACATCCACGACATCGGAAAGAATCTTGTTGGCATGATGATGGAAGGCGCAGGTTTTGAAGTCCGCGACCTTGGCATCAACAACTCGGTCGACGCCTACCTCGCAGCACTGGAAGCGGATCAGCCCGATATTCTTGGCATGTCCGCCCTGCTGACGACGACCATGCCCTATATGAAAGTCGTAATCGACACGCTGAAAGAAAAAGGCATGCGCGAAGATTATATCGTGCTGGTCGGCGGCGCGCCGCTGAACGAGGAATTCGGGCGTGCCATCGGTGCAGACGCCTATTGCCGCGACGCTGCCGTGGCCGTGGAAACCGCGAAGACATTGATGGCGCGCAAGCACAATCAAGTAAGCGCGGCCTAAAGGTATTCGCCTCCGACACGCAAAGGCCCCGGTGTAAAAGCCGGGGCTTTTTGCTGTTTGCACACCACCTGCCGCGCCACCAGATCCACCCTCAGCAACGCGCGCAGCCATCCTCCCGCTGCAAGCTCGATAAAACTCCCCAGTATTAGCTCATTTACCTCAAAGTTCAGGGGCTTTTTCGCATGCTTTTCTCGATTGGCTGCCAACAGAAGGACGGCATTAAGGAGTAGATGCCAAAGTAGCCGGCGGAAAACGAACACGGAGGCTTGGCATGCCAACAACATTTACGGTCTTTTCGCTGGGCACTCTTGCCGATATCGACACAATCGAAGGCAACACACTTGCAGAAAAGGCCGGCGCGCTTGTCGGCAGCGTTTTTGGTAGGCCGGGAGACGCCTTGCTCAACAACACGCAAACCTTTTCGCCGGGAACTGGTGGCTTTGCTAACGGCACAGAATCCGCCTACGATCAAAATAACGCACCCGGAGAAAAGTTTCGCATCAACGGTGGTGCCAACCAGACTTTCGATTCCTCGGCTATATACAACGCCACGATCACTTATACTGACGGAACAACCGCAAATATTACGGCCGTTATTTTCCAAGACACCAACGGAAATACCTATTGGGCACCAGAAATCACCGCGAATGCCGACCAAGCGGCTATCGAGGCAAAACCCATTCAGTCCTTAAAACTGGACAGCGTGTCAGGGGCGTCCTACAGCGGCCTGGCGGGAGACCGCCAAACCTGGACCGTCGTGACCTGCTATGTGCGGGGCACCCATATTCTGACCCCAGAAGGCGAGCGTCTGATTGAAGAATTGAGTGTTGGCGATCTGATCCAGACACGCGACAATGGCCCCCAGCCACTTCGCTGGATTGGAAAAACAACCGCACTCGCACTTGGGAAGCTGGCCCCGGTTTGCATCTCGAAAGGGGCGTTGGGTCATAACAAACCCTTACGGGATATGTTCGTTTCGCGCCAACATCGGATGCTGCTTCAGTCCAAGGTTGCAAGCCGGATGTTCGGTTCGGCGGAAATTCTCGTTCCGGCTGTCAAACTCACCTCGCTTCCCGGCATCGCGGAGGCACCGAGGCCCACGCCGATAACATATTACCACTTGTTGCTGGACCAGCACGAAGTCATCTATGCCGAAGGCACACAGAGTGAATCGCTTCTCACCGGCCCTATGGCCCGAAATGCGATTGGCCCAGAGGCCGTCGAAGAGCTTGAAACCTTGTTTCCCGGCCTCATGGAAATAGACATGCAACCCGCGCGCCCTATCTTCCGAAATGCGCGGCTGTCGCAGCTTTTTGATCGGCATTTAAAGCACAACCGGGAATTCACGTGGCGAGGGCAACAGCACTGAACGAAACGGCCATCAGTGGTACTGCGCACACGGGTCAAAATTCAGCCAATAGTGAATTAATATTAACTATATCAAATGCTTGCTGAAATAAACGGCGTATCAACACGGCCCCTGCCTCACCCTTTCCCGCCAACTTTATCCTGAGTCTGCGTATCAAAGTCGCCTGCATCATGCCGTTCATGCAGCTGCATCGCTGGCTCGCCAAAGCTCCGGTTCACCATCCGGCCCCGTTGCACCGCAGGCCGCGCATCAATCTCCTCGGCCCAACGCATTACATGCTTGTAAGAGGCCACATCGAGAAACTCCGCCGCCTGATATTGCCGCCCCAAAACCAGCTGCCCATACCACGCCCAGATCGCGATATCCGCGATCGAATATTCCTCCCCCGCGAAGTACCGCTTACCCGCAAGCTCCCGATCCAACACATCAAGCTGCCGCTTAGTCTCCATCGCAAAGCGATCAATCGGATACTGCCATTTTTCAGGCGCATAAGCATAGAAATGCCCGAACCCGCCGCCCAGATAGGGGGCCGATCCCATTTGCCAAAACAGCCAGTTGAGGCACTCAACCCGGCCTGCGCCCTGCGGAATGAAAGCCCCGAATTTCTCCGCCAGATGCAGCAGAATGGCCCCGCTTTCAAACACCCGGACAGGCGTCTCACCCGAACGGTCCATCATGGCCGGGATCTTGGAATTGGGGTTCACCGCGACAAAGCCGGACCCGAACTGATCGCCGTCGTTGATCCTGATCAGCCACGCATCATATTCCGCGCCCTCATGCCCCGCCGCTAGCAACTCCTCCAGCAGCACCGTCACCTTTACCCCGTTAGGCGTAGCCGATGAATAAAGCTGGAACGGATGCTTGCCCACTGGCAGCGCCTTGTCATGGGTGGTACCCGCGATGGGGCGGTTTATCTTGGCAAATGCCCCGCCACTTTCGCTGTCCCAAACCCAGACCTTTGGGGGGGTGTAACCGGTCATAACTCGCTCCTGTTTGTTCTTCTCCCCGTTAAACCCCAATCTTTCGCCGCAAACCAGAGCCTATGACGCAAAGAATGATCAAGCCGCCGTGTTCACCGCTTGGCAGCGCCCCACATCCCCCCTAAGTTTGACGGGCCCCCTAAGTTTGATGGGCAAAGAAAGAAGGCCCCTCATGCCCGCCCGTGTCCTTGTTTCGCTCATCCTGATCGCTATCCTCGCCGGGGGTGCCACCATACTGGCTGCACATTTCCTGGGCTTTCCCATGGCCTTGCTAGGCCTTTTCTTTGCAGGCGCGGCCCTTGCCCTGCGGCTCTGGATGGGCCGAAGATGACCGACATCCCCGATGACCAGACCCTGACCGAGGCAGGCCTGCCCCCCAACGGCGAGGGCCGCGTTTTGCTGATCGCTTGCGGGGCGTTGGCCCATGAAATCCTTGCGTTGAAACGGCTCAACGGCTGGGATCATCTCGACCTGCAATGCCTGCCAGCCAATCTGCATCTTTGGCCCGACCGTATCCCCGCCGCAGTGGAGAAATCCGTGCAAGAACACCGCAAGGATTATGCCGATATCTTCGTGGTCTACGCCGATTGCGGCACGGGGGGGATCCTCGAT
>CALEMZ010000424.1 GCA_937910975.1 uncultured Pseudorhodobacter sp.
AATACTGGTTTGGAACTTCGCAATGTCTACAAATCCTTTGGGCCAATAGATGTACTTCACGAGATCAGCCTGAAGGTGAATGCGGGCGAGGTTCTTTGCCTACTCGGTGACAATGGCGCTGGTAAATCGACATTAATTAAAACGATGGCGGGAGTTCATGCGCCCACGAGTGGCGAGATCCTCATGGATGGAAAGCCTATCTCATTCGGCGGCCCCAAAGCCGCGCAAGAGGTCGGCGTCGCATGTGTTCACCAGTTCGGTGGTACCTTCCCACTGATGTCGATTAGCCGCAGCTTTTTCGCCGGGGTTGAGCCAACCAAAGGATGGGGGCCTTTCCAAATTTTCGATCGAAGGAAGGCGAATGATATAGCGGTTCGTGAGGTGCGCAACTTTGGCATCACGCGAATTGAAGATGGTGATCGCCTCGTCGCCGGCCTGTCTGGGGGCGAGAGGCAATCGCTTGCCATTGCTCGGGCTGTTTATTTCGGTGCGCGCGTACTGATCCTCGATGAGCCAACAGCTGCGCTCGGCGTTAAGCAGGCGGCCCACGTCCTGCGGATCGTTAATGAAGCCAAACGTCGTGGACTTGCGGTCATTTTCATCACACATCAGGTGATGCACGCAATGGCAGTCGGTGATCACTTTGCAGTTCTGATCCGTGGCGCTATCGCTGCCGATTTCCGTAAAGGCGAGAAAACACGTGAAGAAATCGCTGACCTCATGGCCGGTGGTGAATCCATGGCTGACCTCGAAGCGAACATTGAGGGATACATAGAAGCGCATGAGGGGCAGGTCCCACGGCCAGCCTGAAGATTCCAAAATAGCGTTCAAGATCATGGCAACATGAATGTCCTTCACGCAGACTAAAATAATGCGGCCATAGAATCATTAGAGTTCTGATTGCCGCGTATAAATCGTCCTCTACAACCTCCCCGTGGACGACCCACTGGCGGCACCGGTATTGCCGGCGCCGCTCTTTTCCGAAAGAGCGATTGAACGGCCCAGTGTGCTTGCGCGATGGCCCGAAAAGACGGGTTTGGCGCAAGATCCATCTCGGAATTTATGAGGAAACACTGGAGGTTCGAGCCGTCGAGATCACCGGGAGCCATATCGGCGATGCACCAATCCTGCCCGACCTACTCAGCCAGATCCCGGCAGGCGCGGAGATCGGCAGCGTCACCGCTGAAGGCGCTTATGATACTCGCAAGTGCCATGACGCGATCGCTGACCGCGGCGCCCATACCGTCATACCGCCCCGCAAGAACGCGAAGGCCGTGCGATCTGGCGAAACTGGAGCAGACACCACCGACGAAGCCGTGTCGAAACGAAGATGCACTGTTTGAAACTTCTGGGGCAGCGCCTCATGGCGCGGGACTTTGACCGACAGGTCGCAGAGGTCCAAATCCGCATCGCCGTCATGAACGGCTACACCGCGCCTGGCATACCTGTCACAGAAACCGTGGGATGAATCCGTCCGGGGAAAGGGGAACCGCGGACATCAAAAGCTTTATGCAACAGAGCCCATTCAGCACCCCCTTGCTGGGATGAATAAATCAAGCTGCGAGAGTGACTGCAAGTGAATTAGCAGGTCCAGCTAGATGGAAATCCACAGTAACCTACTGCGCCGTAACTGTAGGAATGCGTGGTTGACCAGAATAGTTCGGCGACTTAGTTGCAACTGACATCATCAGGGCCTGCGCCAGGCACATCGGCGCTGCAAGAGATCGTGAAAAAGTATAGTCGTGCTCCGGTACAGGGAACAAGATAGTCGAGGATTTCTTCAGCGGTGACAAAGTGCTGTCTGAAATGGCTATAACCGGAACTTTAGCGCTTGCAGCGTGCTCGGTGATGTTAACGACCTCGGTCGCATAAAAGCGAAATGACACGGCTATAAGGACATCGTCAGATGTCATGGTCCGCGCCATATGGGTGGCCAAACCGCCGCTCACGTCAAGGAGAACGGCCGTCTTGCCAAGCATGGTCAGGATGTAACGCATGAGGTTGACCACAGGCTCAGATCTTAACTGGCCAATTAGGAAAACGGAATTTGCCTTTTCGATCAGCTCTGCCGCATGGTCGATGTCGCGGCTGTCGATACTGGAAAGAAGCTCCTGAAGCGACGCGATGTCTCGCAAGGCCAAGTCACGCAGGGGATCCGGCCCCGCGTTTGAGTCGCGCTTCCGCAATTCGTCTTTAAGGGCGGTAACTCGCGCCTCGAACCCTGGCGCCGCAGTCGTCAGGCGTTTTTGGAACAAAACTTGGAGATCTTTGAACCCGGTAAACCCGAGTGATTGAGCAAATCGCACAAAACTCGATGCGTGAATATCCCTTTGAGCCGCAATGGCGTTGACCGATTGTACCGCGACGTCATTGGGGTTCTGGGTAAGGTATTCGGCAATTCGCTGATAGGTCTTGCTCATTTGCTCATAGCGCTCGTGGATAAGGCGGATAAGACCCTCGTAGCTTTCGGGTGGTTGAACTTCCGATGCTTTCATTTGTTGTGATATTCCGTGATGTGGGCCGCACCTAATGGCATTTGGAGCAAAGATTGCAGAATCATCGATGAACCGCAACGAATATTGCACGCTCAGAACGAGGATAGTGAATTGATGCGGTGGATGCCCCCACCCGACGGCATCGAGTGTGCCAGAGTGGTTTCGTTGGAACCAACATGGAGGAGGCATCCATGTCTGAGATTCGCATATTGGCTATCAACCTTGCCAAGAACAGTTTTCAAGTTTGTAGCTCCAGTGTATCCGTCCGGTGTCCCCGCTCTGACGGGGTGATGGAGTAGCTGCTAGATGTCCACCATTGATAGTGGACATCTTGAGGTGGACGATGGCGGGCAAGAAGGGCCAGAAGAAGCGGGTCTGGTCGGACGAGGAGAAGCGATCGATCTGTGCACAGGCACGGGTTTCCGGGGTCTCAGTTGCGCAGGTTGCGCGGCGCTATGCGATGAACACCAATCTGATCCACAAATGGCTGCGTGATCCTCGATTTTCATCAGGGGATCAGGCCTTGGATTTGCCCGAGCCGGATCACGCCACGTTTCTTCCAATAGAGGTTTCGGGTATGACGCCCGCGCCAACGCCTGCCATTTCGCGCACTCCTTCGACAGATCCGATCACCGCGCGGCGCGTGGACATCACGTTGTCGGATGGTCGGCGGATATTGGTGGAGGGTCTGGCCGCGCTGCAAAAGAGATTGGTGGCGTGAGGGTCAAAGCTTGGACACCATGCCACGCGGATACCCCGATTTTGGTGAAAAACGAAGTGTCGGCGTTGCGCTGGCGCTTTCGCTTTGTTGTGCAGGGCTGGGCAATCGTTTAACTGAGGCGGGAATCCTTTGGGTCGCCATCGTGGCCCTTCAACGCCGGGGGCGGATATGACAGGCAAGAACGGGCTGACCTATGCCGATGCAGGTGTAGATATCGATGCGGGGAATGCGCTGGTCGAGCGGATCAAGCCTGCCGCCAAGCGCACAGTGCGACCCGGCACCATGTCGGGGCTCGGCGGTTTTGGCGCGCTGTTTGATCTGAAGGCCGCAGGCTATAGCGACCCGGTTCTGGTGGCTGCGACAGATGGTGTGGGCACCAAGCTGCGTATCGCTATTGATACTGGGAACGTCGATACGATCGGCATTGATCTGGTGGCAATGTGCGTCAATGACCTCGTGTGCCAAGGTGCCGAACCATTATTTTTTCTGGATTATTTTGCCACAGGCAAGCTGGATCTGGATCAGGCCACGCGGATCATCAATGGTATTGCTGCGGGCTGTGAGGCCTCTGGCTGCGCCTTGATCGGGGGCGAAACGGCAGAGATGCCGGGGATGTACCACGGCGGCGATTTTGACCTTGCGGGCTTTGCCGTGGGGGCGATGGAACGTGGCACGGCGCTGCCTGCGGGCGTGGGTGAGGGCGATGTGCTGCTTGGCCTTGCCTCGGACGGGGTGCATTCCAACGGTTATTCCTTTGTGCGCAAGGTGGTAGAACTTTCGGGCCTTGGCTGGGATGCCGATTGCCCCTTTGGCGAAGGCTCTTTGGGGGCGGCGTTGTTGGCGCCCACGCGGCTTTATGTGAAGCAGACGTTGGCTGCGGTACGGGCGGGCGGGGTGCATGCCTTGGCCCATATCACCGGGGGCGGCATTACGGAAAACCCGCCGCGCGTGATCCCGGAAGGGCTGGCTTGTGAAATTGATCTGTCATCATGGGCCTTGCCGCCGGTATTTCGCTGGTTGGCGAAGACGGCAGGGATGTCAGAGCCGGAGCTGCTCAAGACCTTCAACTGCGGCATTGGCATGATGTTGGTGGTCAAAGCTGACCGTGCCGAGGCCTTGGCCGCACTGCTGCGTGACGCTGGGGAGAGCGTGGTCACGATGGGCCGCGTGGTGCCGGGTGAGGGCGTGATCTATAAGGGCCGTTTGCTGTGAAACGGGTTGCCATCCTGATTTCCGGGGGTGGCTCAAACATGCTGGCATTGGTGCGTGATATGGTGGGCGACCATCCTTGCCGCCCGGTGCTTGTCGCCTCGAACGACCCGAAGGCGGGAGGGCTGGCGCGTGCGGCGGCGATGGGTATTGCCACAGCGGCGGTGGATCATCGCCTTTACGGGCGTGATCGCGCGGGTTTTGAGGCCGCACTGCTGGAACCGATTTTGGCCGCCGCGCCGGATATTTTGTGCCTTGCGGGCTTCATGCGCGTGCTGACGCCGGATTTCGTGGCGCGGTTTGAAGGGCGGATGCTGAACATCCACCCCTCGCTATTGCCTAAATATCCCGGCCTGCACACCCATGCCCGCGCCATTGCTGCGGGCGATAGCGAGGCGGGTTGTTCGGTGCATGAGGTGACGGCGGCGCTTGATGATGGGCCGCTGTTGGGCCGCGCGGTAGTGCCGATTTTGCCGGGAGATACGCCCGATGATCTGGCCGCACGGGTGCTGGTGCAGGAGCACAAGCTCTATCCGGCGGTGTTGCGGCGCTATGGGCGCGGTGAGCGCGGATTGCTGGACCTGACGGGCTGACTGTCAGGGCGTGAAATAATCGGGGTGGGCGGCTTCGATCTGGGGCAGATCGGCCTCGATCAGGCGCAGATGCTTGCGAATTTCGGCTTCGGCCCGATCTGCATCGCCAACCTCAATCGCATCGACCATGGCTTTGTGTTGCGCAATCAGCGTGGGGATCGGGAAATCCTGAAGCTGCAGGAACCGCACCCGATCCATCTGGGATTTCAGTTTTTGCAGATGGTCCCAAGCGCGCGCATGGCCTGCGATTTGCGCGATGGCGCGGTGAAAGGTTTCATCCAGCGCCATGAAGGCGGCGGGGCTGGTGGCCGCCGCTTGCTGGGCGAGGATGTCGCGCAGGCCTGTTATCGCCACCGCATCGGGTTTGGCGCAGGCCAGACGGATCAGGTCCGCCTCCACCGCCTCGCGCACGAAGCGGGCGGCGTGCACCTCTGCCACCGTGATCTTGGAGACGAAGGTGCCGCGCTGGGGGCGGATATCGAGCAGGCCTTCGCCCGCCAGCCGCAAAAACGCCTCGCGCACGGGTTGGCGTGACAGGCCGATGACATCGGCGATTTCCTGTTCCGAGAGGCGCGTACCGGGGGCAAGCTGGCCCGTCAGGATCGCGATGCGCAACGCATCTGCGGCTTGCGGCTGGGCGCTGCGCTGGGGTGTCAGGGCAAAGCGGAAGGCGGCGGGCAGGGGCATGGGGTGTGGGTGTCCGATTTTGGGTTGGGCGATAAAGCATTTCAAGAAATAGCCGAAACGATCTGGGTTCCTTTTTGCAGGAAAAGCCCGATCTGGAAAGGTGGGGACGGGATTGCTTGACACATTGGCCTTTGGCGCGGCCAATACCGTGGAAATGGCGATGCCGAAAGGGGCAGGGGATGCAGGGAAACGGGACAGTGCGGGCGGAGGTGGTAGCTTTGACCGGATTTTGTGAAGCGGCGTTTCTGGCGGTGGGGGCGGATGCGCCGACCGCGCGGGACGCGACGGCCTCGATGATGCACGGGTCTTTGCATGGGGTGGATAGCCACGGGGTGCGGTTGTTGCCGCATTACATCCGCGCGTTGGAGGGCGGGCGGCTGGCAAAGGCACCGCAGATGGCGTTCCGGCAGATCAAGCCGGGGTCGGGCTTGTTGGATGCGGGCGATGCGCAGGGCGCGCGGGCGACATATCATGCGGTCGATCTGGCGATGGGCATGGCGCGCGGGCAAGGGATTGCGGCGGTAGGCATCCAGAACTCCAGCCATTTTGGCCCGGCGGGGGCCTATGCCAAGCGCGCCGCCGATGCGGGGTTTGTTGCGATGGTGATGTGCAATTCCGACAGTTTCGTGCGGTTGCATGACGGGGCCGCGCGGTTTCATGGCACCAATCCGATTGCCGTAGCGGTGCCTTCGGGCGCGGAAAACCCGTGGCTGTTGGACATGGCGACCTCATCCGTGCCGTTCAACCGGGTGGAGCTTTATCAATCTCTGGGCGTGGATTTGCCGCCCGGTGTCGCGTCGGATGCCGCGGGCGAAGAGGTGCGCGATCCCAACCGTGCCGCGATGCTGGCCCCGGTTGGCGGTGCCTTTGGGTTCAAGGGCGCGGCTTTGGGCGGGGTGGCAGAGGTGTTTTCGGCGGTGCTGACGGGGATGCGGCTGAGCCCGGAGGTCGCCTTTATGGGCGGGCCGGATTACGGCACCCCGCGCGAGATGGGGGCCTTTGTGATGGTGCTGGACCCGGAGGGGTTTATTGGCGGGCCACTGCTGCGAGCGGCGATGCAGCGCTATTTGACGCAGTTGCGTGCAAGCCCGGTGCGCGAGGGTTGCCGAGTATTGGCCCCGGGCGACCGGGAGTGGGAAGAGGCCGCGCGGCGTGCGCGTGACGGTGTGCCGCTGGACCCGGTGACATTGGCGGGGTTTGCAGAGCTGGCTTCGGGATATGGATTGGCCTTGCCCTATTGAATTGGGCCGGGGGCAGGGGGGCGCTGCCCCCCTCTGGGCCTTGAGGCTGACGGCGTTCAGAAGGTTTGACAGTGAGCAAAAATAAAGTCAAATAAAATCAGATAGTTGCAAGGCTTAAATTTCACAAGGTTTGATAGTGTTTTGAGGTTTTGGGCCTGATATCGGCTAGTGCAGAATTGCTTGTCAAGAATTTATCTAATGAAATCAATGGGCCTTATATTTGGGTGTGGGGCGAATACCCCACACCCCATACATTAAACTTGGGTGATTTTGAGGGCGTTCAAGATTTCTAGGTCTCTTGCGGTGGCCGCTTCCCCAGCCTCAATATCATCATGAATCAGGAGAGCAAAGGCTGTATCCATAACTCCCGTTTGATCGTCGATTTTGAGTGCCAAGTCCTTTTGAGCTTGCCGCATCAATAGCCAGAAACCAGCATGCTTGTTGAACTGCATGTAGACTTCACCGTAACTGGTTCCTTGGGCCGCAAGCCCTTTGGCCTTTGCGAACCTGAATAGCGCAAGCCGAAAAGCAAATTCCTCATACTGTCCCCACTTAATTGGCGGGGTTAGAACGGTTTGATGGCTTTCACCTTTCAGAATAGCCAAATAGCGCTCAGGTACATTGCCGCGATTGCGCCATGACGAAACGGTGCTCTTGTCCACTGTTAATGCGCGGGCGAGATCAACGTCAGTTTCGACACCCAGCTTCTTTTTCAGTTCATCAATCAAATTTGCAGTCTTGTCCATTTTCTTTCCTTGACAGCTATATGCAGTTTGCATAGTTTGCATGTAAACCTAAAACGGAAAGTGCAAACCTCAATGGACTATACCCCATCCAAGCAAACTCTGAAAGAGGTTCGGGTACGCCTTTTAATGAGGGGTCTTTCGTTCGCGGGATATTGTCGTGAGCAGGGTTTAATTCGTCAAAACCTTGCCGCTGCCATTGCGGGAAAGCTGACCGGCCCTAAAGCTGAAGCAATGTTTCAATCGGTGCTAATGGACTTGGGGATGAAAGCGTAATGTACATTTATGTCTCCAAACTCAAAGGCTTAGAGGGTGTGCCGAATGACAGGACGGCTATCTCTGCATGGTTGAGTCGGCATTCGATAACTACGGTCAAGCACGGGCATAGATTTGTTGTCAACCTTTCCGACCTTCCGGCCCCTGTTCGCCTTGCCTATGTGGAGCGCGAAATTGAGGCGGCAGGCCTGTTTGGCGGCACCTATGACGAGGAAGCCCACACCAATTTTATGAAGATGACGCCTGCGATGCGGGACGGGGCCGAGAGGAAGGCCGAGATTGCGCGGTTTCTGCTATCGGTGGGCAAGCTTCTGCCTTGGTCCCAAAAGATTGCCTTGGCGCGTAAGACGTTTGGCGAGAGTGGCACGTCTGAACCCTCTATAGCGCGCATTTTAAAGGCCGTTAAAGGGGTGGACCCTGTCAACTTTGCCCCGGCTTTGTTGGCCGACTATACGCTGCAAGGCGCGCCCAAAACCGCAAAGCTGCGCGCAATGCGAGCAAGACGGCCGAGGCGGCAAATACCTACATGGCAAACGCGGAATTTGTTGCTGCCATGGACGCCATTCCATCCGAAGGGCCATTTATCCCGGCCCCAGACGCTCCGCTTGTTGCGGGACAGTTTGGTGGCACTTTGAAACAGAAGCAGCAAGCCGAGCCAGCGGCCCCGGCGGATAGCATTGATATGGCTAAATATCGGAAAATTATGGATGCCCACCTAGCAGATATCGAAGCTGGGCGGAAACCGAAATTGGCGTGAAGGGCGGTGCAAACGCCCCTAACGCCGAACGAAGCGGACCAGAAGGTCCACAACATCAACGGAGAACAACATGCCTCAAATAGTCCAGTTTGAAAAGCCCCCGGCAGGTATGGCCGATCTTGACGGGTTTATTACCACCGAAACCGCCCAAGATATCCTTCGCTCTATCGGCTTGGTGCGTTCTATCAATGGCCCTGCCATAACAATGATCAGCGGCGCGCCCGGTATCGGTAAAACCGAAACCATGATGCACTATTGCCGCGAGAACCCCGACTCCGCTTTGTATATCTCGATCGCGAAAGGCGAAGGTAATCCCTACCACGTTGCAACGTCCGTCTTGAGCCTGTTCTGCCCATATCAGAAGTTTGGCACAGACTTAACAATGATCCGCAAACGGGTTGGCGATCACATTGGCGCAAGCCGCATTCTCTTGGTTGATGAAGCGCAGAACCTTACCTGCCGGGCGAGCCGACAGCTACGATCAACGCACATGATTTACCGGAA
>CALEMZ010000425.1 GCA_937910975.1 uncultured Pseudorhodobacter sp.
AGGGCAATCAGACCATTGCAGCGCAATTGACCAAGGCGCAAACCCGCGCGCTGCATGCCCGCGCCGCCGCTGCCGATGTCGGCTTTAGCAATATGGTGCAGGCGGCTTGGGGCGTGGTTCTGGCGCGTGTGGCAGGGCAGGCGGAGGCGGTGTTTGGTGTCACCCTCTCGGGTCGTTATCTGACGCCGCAATCGCGCGATATGGTTGGCTGTCTGATCACCACGCGGCCGCTGCGCATCACCCTGCACCCTGATCTGACGCTTGACGCATTGCTGCGCGGGATCCGTCGTGACCAGTTGGCGCAACGCCCGCATGACGCGCTTAGCCTTGCCGATATTGCCGCCATGACGGATGTGACGCCGGGCAAGCCGTTGTTCGACAGCATCGTGATGGTGGAGCGGGAGACGCTGGGCGCGACTTTGCGTGGGCTGGGCGGGGCCTGGGGCTCGCGCCGGGTGGAGCTGATCGAGCAGGGTGCCATGCCGATCACGCTGGCCGCGTACGGCGATGATGCGTTGCAGTTGCGGCTGGAATACGCGCCTGACCGGGTTTCAAGCGCCGAGGCCGCGCGTTATCTGGCCTATGTACAAAATCTGTTGCTGGCGATGGCGAAGGCCCCGGCGGATGCGCCGATAGGCGGGTTGAATATGCTACCCAAGGCCGAGGGTGCGGCACTGTTGGCCCTCGCCCGGCCCACGATCCCCTTGCCAAAAAAGCGCCCTGCCAGCATCGCCATCGCCTTTGAGGCAATGGTTGCACGCCAGCCCGATGCGCCAGCATTGGCGGTTGTGGGGGCGGGTGAGGTGCTGAGCTATCGCGCGCTGGACCAGCGTGCAAACCAACTGGCGCAGATGCTTGCAGCAAAGGGGATTGGCCTCGGCGATATCATCGGCTTATGCCTGCCGCGTGGCGTGGATTTCGTGGCGATGATCCTTGCTGTGGCCAAGGTCGGGGCAGCCTTCTTGCCGATGGACCCTGCCTACCCAGAAAAAACCTTGGCCCATATTGCCACCGACAGCGGTGCCGCTTTGATTATTGCGCAGCGTGCAGAGGGGTGGATGGCTGATCGGCCCGTCTTCTTGCTGTCGCATGTGGCTGAGGCCGATACCGCGATTGTGCCGCCCAGCCGCAAGGGGTTTGACGGGGCGCGGGCGGGTTATGTGATTTACACCTCGGGCACCACCGGAAAACCCAAGGGCGTTGTGGTGACGCAAGAAGGCCTTGTGGCCCATGCATTCGCGGCAATCGCCAGCTATGAACTGACCCCGATGGACCGGGTGCTACAATTTGCAGCGCTGAGTTTCGATGTAGCTTTGGAAGAAATTATACCAACTCTTTTGGCCGGCGCGGCGCTGATATTACGTAATGAGGAGATGGCGGCCTCGCCCCAAGCATTTGCGGAGGCTGTGCGCGATCAGTCTATTACGGTGCTGAACCTGCCGACCGGGTTTTGGCAGGTGTTGCTGGGGGCTATGGAAAGCGGGTTGGCGCATTTGCCCGCATGCCTGCGCCTGATGGTCGTGGGGGGTGAGCGGATGCCGCCCGATGCCTTGGCGCGCTGGTGCGCCTTGGCCGGCGCGCCGCGTCTGATCAACGGTTACGGCCCGACAGAGGCCACGATCACCTGCGCCAGCTATGAGGCGGTTGGCCCGGTGAAAGGGGCGGAAGTTCCCGTGGGCCGCAGTTTTGGCCATGCGCTGTGCTATCTGTTGGCCCCTGATCGCAGCCTTGCGCCGATGGGGGCAGCGGCCGAGCTTTGGGTTGGCGGTGTGGCAGTAGCGCAAGGCTACCTCAACCAGCCGGCGCTGACGGCTGAACGGTTTATTCCGGATGTTTTCTTGAAGCCTATGGGGGGGAAGGGACGGCTTTGTCGCAGTGGTGATGTGGCGTTTTGGGATGCACAGGGGCAATTGGTGGTGGCCGGTCGTACTGACCGACAGATCAAGCTGCGCGGCTTTCGGATTGAGCCGGGAGAGATTGAGGCCCTGTTGGAGGGAATTGATGGCATTGCGCAAGCCAATGTTGGGCTGGCGAATGCGGGCAAATCTGGGGTGCGGTTGATCGCGTGGTTGCGCCCCTCTACGCCGGGCAAATTGCTGGACATGCAAAGCACGCGCGCCGTTCTGGCGGCGCAACTGCCGAGCGCGAAACAGCCGGAGCTGATGGCTGTCTGCGACTGGCCACTGACCCCCGGCGGCAAGACGGATGTGGCGCGCCTGCCCTTGCCCGACCGCGCCGCGCATACCATGGGGGCAAGCGCGCGGGCGGATGCACAAACTAGCCGGATAGCCGAGATATTCGCTGTTGTTTTGGGCGGAGATGTGCCGGGACCGGACACATCCTTCTTTGATCTGGGCGGGCATTCCTTACTGCTGCTCAGCCTGATCGGACAAATTGAGGTCGCGTTCTCGCAGCGCTTGTCGCTATCGGATGTGCATGGAAACCCGACCCCGCGCGGGTTGTCGGGGCTGCTGGGGCGGCCAAATCAGCTGGCCCCCGGTGCGGATCTGTTTGATTATCTGTTGCCGATTCAGCCTCTTGGCACAGGGGTGCCGATTTACGGGGTGCATGTGTTGGGGGTGAATGGCAGCTTCTTCAAGCCTCTGGGTAATGCGATGGGACTGGACCAGCCGATCTTTGGCCTGACGGTCGGGGTACTGAGTTCGGACACGCCGACGACTGTGGCTGATACGGCAGCGCTCTATTTTCGCGTTATTCAGGCGCATCGGCCTGTCGGGCCTGTCGGCCTCGTCGCGGTGTCTTTGGGCAGTTATATGGCGCTGGAACTGGCGCGGCAGTTGGTTGCGGCAGGGCGCGAGGTGCGGCTGCTGGCGATGATGGATGCCGAAGGGCCGGACGGGCGGGACAAGATCAGCGGTTGGGACTGGATGCGGGCACATCTGTCCTTGCTGGGCGCTGGGGGGCTTTCCTATGGCGGCAAAGTCATCGCGGCCAAGTTGGGCGATCTGCGCCACCGTCTGGCAACGCTGCGCCTGACCATGGGGGATCGTTACATGCAAACGACGCCGCCGCCAAAATCGGTGGGCGAAATTGTGGCGGCGAATGAAGTGGCAATCCGAGATTATCACTCGCAAGCCTACCCCGGGCGAATGACAATCATCCGTGCGGCAGACAATGTTTTTGACAGTGAAAAGGCGATAGTCAACGGGCTTGGCTGGGCCAATGTGGCACAAGGCGGGTTTGAGGTGGTGAACGTGCCGGGTGACCATTTGTCCATTCTGGAAGAGCCGGGGGTCGTGATCGTGGCCCAGGCTTTGGCCAAAGCCCTCGCGCGTGGATAATCGGGGCGATCAGGGCTGCGCGGTAATATGATCAAAAATAGAGTTATGTCTTTGCGCAAAATCCGATAGGGTTGCACAGGCAATAACCCCGTGAGGTTTGGATGAACGATACAAAGCTGCCGGCCCATGAAATCGTCTACCGCAGAATCCGCGAGATGGTGCTGTTTGGCGAATTGGCCCCAGGCCAGCCCGTCACCATTCAGGGGCTTGTCGAAACCCTTGGTACCGGCATTACCCCGGTTCGTGAGGCCATTCGGCGCCTGACAGCGGAAGGCGCGCTGGAGTTCAAGGACAATCGCCGCGTTTGCGTGCCCGAACTGGCCGCGCGGCACCTTGATGAACTGGCCTTTGCCCGTGTCGCGCTGGAACCGCATTTGGCGGAAATTGCCACCGCGCGCCTCAATTCATCCGATATTGAAGCTTTGGAGGCCACGGATGCGCAGGTGAATGCCGCAATCCGCAGCGGCGATATCCGCGCGTATTTGGAGCATAACTACCGTTTTCACACCGCGCTCTATGCCCATTCGGGGGCCGATATCCTGTGTTCGATGGTGCAGGGCCTGTGGCTGCGTGTTGGCCCTTCGCTGCGCATTGTCTGCGGGCGCTATGGCACGTTGAACCTGCCGGACAAGCATGAAGAGGCGATCCGCGCGCTGCGGCAGGGCCGCGCCCGCGACGTGGCCGCCGCGATTAGGGATGATATTGTGCAGGGGCAAGACCAAATCCGCGCAGCTTTGGCGGAGTCTGGGGCCTAGGGGCGGGGAATTCAATTGACACGCCATAATTTGATCATATTATGGTCCGCAACAGAGAATGCCCCTGAAAGGGCTGACGGCAAGCTGTGCCGCCCCTCCGTTTTGATATCTCAAAGCCCAAAGGACCGTCGCCATGACCGTGATTTCCAACCATATGCCGACCAAAGAGCTGCAAGCGCTGGATGCGGCCCATCACATGCACCCGTTTACGGCGGCCAATGAGTTAGAGGCCATTGGCGCGCGCGTGATCACCCGCGCCAGTGGCGTGACGCTGACCGATAGCGAAGGCAACCAGATCCTTGACGCCATGTCGGGGTTGTGGTGCGTGAATGTCGGCTATGGGCGCGAGGAACTGGCGCAGGCTGCGCTGCGGCAGATGCGCGAATTGCCGTTTTACAATACGTTTTTCATGACAACCCATGTGCCTGCGATTGCACTGGCCACCAAGCTGGCGGAACTGGCGCCGGGCGATCTGAACCATGTGTTCTTTGCGGGGTCCGGCTCGGAGGCCAATGACACCAATATCCGCCTGGTGCGGCATTACTGGTCGGAAAAGGGTAAGCCCTCCAAGAAAGTCATCATCGGGCGCAAGAACGGCTATCACGGATCGACGATGGGCGGGGCCAGCCTTGGCGGCATGAAGTCGATGCATGCGCAGGGCGGCTTGCCGATCCCCGATATTCATCACATCGACCAGCCGCATTGGTGGGCCGAGGGCGGCGATATGACGCCTGAGGAATTCGGGCTGGAGCGCGCGCGCCAGTTGGAAGCCGCCATTCTAGAGATTGGCGAAGACCGGGTTGCCGCCTTTATCGGCGAGCCTATTCAGGGCGCGGGCGGCGTGATCATTCCGCCCAGCACCTATTGGCCGGAAATTCAGCGCATTTGCGACAAGTACGAAATTCTGCTGATCGCGGATGAGGTGATCTGTGGTTTTGGCCGAACTGGCAATTGGTTCGGCTCTCAAACCGTTGGCATTCGCCCTGATATCATGACGATCGCCAAGGGCTTGACCTCGGGCTACGTGCCGATGGGTGGCTCTTTGGTGTCGGATGAGATTGCGCGCGTGATCGCCGAGAATGACTTCAACCATGGCTACACTTATTCCGGCCATCCGGTTGCGGCGGCCGTGGCCTTGGAAAACCTGCGCATCATCGAGGAAGAAAAGCTGGTGGAGCGGGTGCGTGAGGATGTGGGGCCGTATCTTGCCGCGAAGTGGAAGGCGCTGGAAGCGCATCCAATGGTGGGTGAGGCAAACTCGGTAGGGCTGATGGCCACGCTGGCGCTGACGCCCAACAAGGCGACCCGCGCGAAGTTTGCGGGTAAGGAAGGCGCGATTGGTTTGCGCTGCCGGACGCGTTGCTTTGCCAATGGTCTGGTGATGCGCCATGTCGGGGACCGGATGATTATCGCCCCGCCTTTGGTGATCAGCCATGCTGAAATTGATACGCTGGTGGAGCGGGCCTATAGGTCGGTGGATGAGGCCTATATTTCAGCCAAGGCGGACGGGCTGTTCGTTTAGGCCTGAGGGGCGCGACAGACAGAAAAAAGGCCCGCCGTATGTGCGGGCCTTTTTGCTTTGAGGCTCTTTAGGACAGCGTGCTTTCTTG
>CALEMZ010000426.1 GCA_937910975.1 uncultured Pseudorhodobacter sp.
GATGGAGTTGGCCCCCACGACTGAGGCCAAGCTGCGGGCCTTTGCAGCCGAAGATTTTGAAATATATAGAAAAATCACTGCCGCTTAGTGGATCGTATTGACCTGGCCTCTCAGTGTTGCATTTGCCCCTGCACGACCGTGGCCAGATCGCTAAGCGAAAAGGGTTTGGCGAGGAAGACAGAGTTTGGAATGCGGGCTTGGTTTTCGGAAAGGCAATCCTCGGCATAGCCTGAGACAAAGACCACGCGTACATCAGGCCGTTGGCGCAAGGCTTCGCGCACCCATGCCGGCCCGTCCATTCCGGGCATGACCACATCGGTGACAAACAAGTCAATTTTCAAGGACGTATCTTCAAGCGTCCTAAGCGCCATTTCGGCATTTTCGGCCTCCAGCACCGTATAGCCGCGCAACCGCAGCGCGCGCGAGGCAAACGCCCGCACCGGTGCCTCATCCTCCACAAGCAAGATAACGCCTTCGCCCGACTTGTTGAGCACGATTGGCTCTGGCTTGGGCTTGGCGGGGGCTTTGGCGTTTATCTCCTTATTGACGGGGAAGTAGAGCGTGAAGGTGGAACCTTTGCCAAGCTCACTATCCACAAAGATAAAGCCGCCGGATTGCTTTACGATCCCATAAACAGTGGAAAGCCCGAGCCCGGTGCCTTTTCCAACCCCTTTGGTGGTGACAAAAGGTTCAAAGATTTTTTGCAACCAGTCAGGCGCAATTCCGCAACCTGCGTCGATCACGCGAATAACGGAATAGGCCCCTGCGGGAACGACAGCACGGTCACGCGGCAGGTCTTGCTTTAAGGTCACAGCTTCGGTTTGGATCCGAATGATGCCGCCCTCGGGCATGGCATCACGCGCATTTACCACCAAGTTCATCAACACCTGTTCGAGCTGTCGCTTGTCGGCCCGTATCATCCCCAAATCGCGCGCGTGAGTGAGTTCGAGTTTCAGACGCTCTCCGACCAGACGATTCAAGAGATGTGTCAGCTCAGAGAGGACATCCTGCACATCGATATGCTCGGGCGTAAGCGTTTGCTTGCGCGAAAAAGCAAGTAGCTGACCAACAAGGCTGGCGGCACGATTCACATTCTGATGAATTTGCACAAGGTCGGCATATTCGGGATCAAGCTGGGTATGGCGCAACAGCAGAAGGTCGCAATGGCCCGAAATCGCGGTCAGCAGGTTGTTGAAATCATGCGCAATGCCACCGGCGAGTTGGCCAATTGCCTGCATTTTCTGGCTTTGGACAAATTGCGCCTCCAGCGTTTTCAACGCGGTCGCATCTTGCAAAATCGCCAACACGGCAGGTCTGCCATTCTCGACAATCCGGCGCAGAGCCACTTGTACGAAGACATCGCTTCCTTCGCGGTGCAAACGCATGACCTCAGCCGCACCGGGCACACGTTCTGCCATCACATCATCCATCCAGTCTGAGATGGACCGGCCCAACCCTTCGAAAAGATCATGGATCAGAGGCATTTCAGCGGGGCTGAGTTTGGTCAGGTCTCGCGCAGAAGCATTGGCCGAACGCATGGAGCCGTCAGCCCGGAATTTGATCAAGGGAATCGGAAGGTGTTCAAAATCAGCGACCATATCGGTCCCATCAGGGCGTTCGCGAACCGGAAGAAGGTAGATTTCGCGGCGCTCTCCCATACCTTCAATCTCGGCGAGAATCGCGCGCACCGGGCCTTCAGCAGCCGCGACCTCCACCTCTTCGCCTGAATGCAGCACAGGGGAGTTAAAGACCCTATCCAACCGTTTGGGCCGCGCGCCCAACAGGCGGCGCATCGCCTCATTGGTGAACAGGACGACACCGGATTTATTGGCAACCAGCATCGGAAGACTGAGCATTTCCGCCCCTCTACCCGCCTGTGACCGATCCACAAACTCCTCCAGCCGCCACAGATATCGGGCTGGTGCCAATGCGTGAACAGAAAGCCGGGTATGGCCGCGCCGGGTGACCACATCTTCGCGCGCTGTTCCGATGTTGCGCGCCCGGCTTTGGAGGCGAAAGAGTACGGACGCCGGGCTGACAAAATGGTCGTTCAGCTTGGAAATCAACGTGCCTCCATCAGAGGCGGCAAAGCGATCATACGCGGCTTTGTTCATGAAAAGGATGTGGCCGAATTCATCGGTTGTGAAGCAGGGCGTCGCGTCTTTGCCCACCAATTCCTGCAACTGGCGGGCGCGGCGGCGATCGGCGCGATGCGACCAAAACCCGATGCCCCGGATAAGCAGCACCAAGGTGGAAAACGTAACACCCGCAACCGCTGCCGTTTGCTGGGTATTTGGGTTGGGAGCAAATACGGTGACGACCATGCAACCCAACGCCGCAGCCAGCAGAAGCCAAATTTTTGGGCCTAGGCCTTTCGCTGTTTCGATCAGACTGCGCTGCATGATTTGGGCTTTCGCCACGGACCTTCTCCGATCTATCTAGACTTGTCTGCCAATAAGGGGCAAATTCGTTAACCGCCCCTTAATGCGCCTTGGAAAACAAGCATAGGTTGAAAGCTTGGCCTATCCCAGCCTTTTAAGCACTGCGATATAAAATCCGTCACCGCCATCAAGCGGGGTGAGCACACGGCTGGATTGTAGCGCCCAGCCGGGATTGCGGACCAAAAAGGCGTTAACCTGGCCTTCATTTTCGGCCGTTAACAAGGAACAGGTCGCATAGGCGAAAACGCCGGAAGGGCCAACCAAACGGCATGCCTGATCCATGATCTCAGCTTGAAGCTGGCAAAGTGCCGCCAATCGTTCGGGGGTCAATGCCCATTTCGCTTCGGGCGCGCGTCGCCAACTGCCAGAGCCGGAACAGGGCGCATCCGCGAAAACAAGGTCAAAGGGCGCAGCTTTGGCCAGTGCCACGGTCGTGAGCAACTCGACCTTCACGCCAGCACGTTTGGCGCGCGTAGGAAGGTCGCTCATTCGGGCTGCGGCTGCGTCATGCGCGAAGAACCGCGCATCCGCCTGCCCGGCCATTGCAAGGGTTTTTCCACCACCGCCTGCACAGAAATCCAACACGCGCTGGCCAGAAGCA
>CALEMZ010000427.1 GCA_937910975.1 uncultured Pseudorhodobacter sp.
TGGGCGGGTGGTTCCGCTGTCGCGCCGGGTCACAGATACCAACATCAAAGGTATCAGCTTCTTGCGCCAACTGTTCAGCAGTATAGGCAGGCTGCGGGCAACCGACGTGATTGATAAATAATATAGTCCAGACAGACGGGGCCGAAGAGAACACCTCTTCGGCCTATTTTGTTCCGTGAAGGTGGTCGCATCAGGCGCTGCAGCTGATTCTTGCTGAAACATCAACGCTAGCCTGTTCATGCAAAATCGCAGACCTGCGGGAAGGCGGGCTTTGGGGCGGATGATTGGCTTTGTCATTTCAACTTGTCGCCTCGGGCTGTACCTGGCAGGCCGCAATGCAACACTTTGGCTTGCATCGCCCCTTTCGCCCCGCATATGTAGACTGTACCCGCAATTTGCCAAGGACAGAGGATGGATCGGTGCTGCACCTGCGCAAAGGCCGCTACCTTGCCCGCCCGGACACAGGCAGCGATGATCTTATCCGCGTCCAATCCCTGCGCGCCCTGTGCTTTGGCCGCCCCCCCGGCACTTTGGATGCCGATGCGTTTGATGCGATCTGCACCCATATCTTAATCGAGGATTCCGCCTCGGGCGCACTCGTTTGCTGTTTTCGCCTCCTTTCCGTAGCGAATGGCGCGGCCCTTCTGCACAGCTACTCAGCACAATATTATGATTTGACGGCGCTCAGCCAGTTTCCCAGCCCGATGGTTGAGCTGGGGCGCTTTTGCATCCATCCAGCTTGGTTTGATCCAGACATTCTGCGCGTCGCTTGGGGCGCTCTGACCCAATGGGTCGATCAGGCAGGGGTTCGAATTTTGTTTGGTTGTGCCTCCTTTGCCGGGGATGACGCTAGCCTGCATAAGGATGCGTTCAGTCTACTGCACACCAAACACCGCGCGCCCGAGCTGTGGCAGCCACGGGCCAAGGCCCCCGAGGTGTTTGACTTTGCCACAGGCTTACGCAGCCATAGTCCAAATCCACAGCGCGCCCAAACCGGCATTCCGCCCTTGCTGCGCAGCTATTTGCTGATGGGGGGCTGGGTTAGCGATCATGCGGTGATTGACCGCGAGATGGGTACCATGCATGTTTTCACCGGGGTCGAGATTGACGCCATCCCACCCGCGCGCGCGCGGATATTGCGGTCCGTTGCTCGCTAGGCACTGCGTCAGGCACCAGGCTTCAGGCCTTGCGTTCCACCACGCCCAGAAAGTTTAGCGCTGTCTCCATCTCTGATCGCCCCAGACGTGGAACCTGCGCCTTGAGCGCGTCAAACCGTTTGCGCAGAGCGGCCTTTTCTTCGCCTCTGCAATCGTTCCAGGGGCGCCCCTGCAAGCCCATTACAATCACGTAATACCCAATGAAATGCGGTGCCGCACCAGAGCGGAGCAGCCGCAGATAAGCCTCATCCGGCCCCAGGGCGCGTAGCACCTCGGCTGAATGAATGCCCGCTTTTGCAAAGGCAGCCTCGGAGGCAGGCCCAAGATTGGGGATCGATGATATTGGAGTTTCAGGCACGGCCTACGCATCCTTCGCTTTGCCTCTCATTACCCCAACCAAACGGCTAGGGCCAAGGGGCAGATGCGCATGCGGCGGCTTAAATCGAGGCCCAGTCGCGAATGACAGACTGACCTTGCTGCTGGGTCTGACCCGAGGTCTGGCCTTGCTGCTGCTGCGATGGGGCAGGGGTGCTGCCTTGTTGCGGTGAGGCGGGTGCTTTTGCCATAGGCTTTATTCCGATTGCGAGAGGCTGCCTTGCAACAGCCGGATCACTAAAATTTTAAAGGTCAGTTGCGGCCATCCCGTGGCAACAATACGGCAAGATTACAGCGATCTAGTCGCGCCGCTTTGGCATCACAAGGGGAAAGGCTGGCAACCGTCATCGGAATGCGGCCAGCCCGCAAACCTCGGCTGATTTCAGCCGATGACACGCAAACTGGTTACGGCTACGGTTATGCCATCACCGCAGGAGATGGCAGGGCTTAGGCTACTTTCAACAATTTGTTCAGGTCGGTATTATCTACCACCAGATCCGACAATGTTAGCCGATCCAGCGACGCATAAAACGCTACCAGCGCATCTGCAAAGGCGCATTTGAGGCGGCAGCAACCTGCCATAGGACAATTTCCCCCACCGTGCTCCATACATTCGGTAAAAGGCACGGTAGATTCAAAGCAGCGTACCACTTCACCCACCCGAATTGTCGCGGCCTCCCGGCGTACCTTCAACCCGCCCAATCGCCCGCGTATGG
>CALEMZ010000428.1 GCA_937910975.1 uncultured Pseudorhodobacter sp.
AGGCTCGAAGCCGTGCGGTGTGCTTTGAGATAGGTCGCGTCGATCATCACCGTCTACTTCGCTGATCCACTCAGGCCCGACGTTGGCAACGGGGGGTGCGGTGCGTCGGCAGTCCGCAGGCCTGGCGTGGTGGTCTGGCGTTTTTGGCGGGAGCAAAGCCGTCGTGCCAAGTTTGCGCGCGAAGCCCTCTCAATAACACTGTTCCTGTTGAAATGGCTGACGCTTGCCTTCCTTTTGGAAAGTCTGATGCTTGCCTATGTGCCAGCGGATTGGATCGCCTCAGCTCTGGGTGGAACCGGCTTCTTGCCAATACTCACAGCGACCCTCATCGGCGTCCCGGCCTATCTGAATGGCTACGCCGCCTTACCTCTCGTCTCGGGGCTGGTTGAACAAGGCATGGCACCCGGCGCGGGGCTGGCGTTCCTCGTGGCGGGAGGTGTGACATCACTTCCCGCTGCCATTGCAGTCTTCGCCTTGGTCAAACGACTTGTCTTCGTGCTCTACATTGTCCTTGCACTTTTGGGCTCATTGGCGAGTGGATTGTTGTTCCAAGCTTGGCTGGCATGAGCCTGGCTATGCCCAATTCAACCCGAAATCGGCCGGTGCGCATCCCGGACCACACCCTATTCAGCCGCAGTACGCCCTTCACCCAGATAAGTTCGCTGCATGTCGACGAACGGGCCCGCGACGAGCGAAGCACGCACCGGCGCCCAAGCCACTGATGGATGCGTGTCTTTGAGCTTCTTTGAATGATAAGCGGCATAGAGTTCAGAAAACCACTCGTATGGTGATCGGAATTGGTAGGTGGAGATGGCACGCGCTCGCGCGCCCGGATCATAGTCGCCCTTGTCGGCCGCTTGGCAAGCATACTGCCATGCCGTGCGCACGCGACTGACATCGCCCTGACCAGCGCTTACAAAGGAAAGGATGCTAGGCTCGGCCTTTGCCCGGGTCGCGGCCCATTGCGCCGCCTCGCTCGTGTCTTCGCCGCCGCCGCCCTCGTCGCCGTCATCCTCGTCCCCGTCACCGTCCTCCTCCAGAACGGCCCCGTCAGCATCAAGCACCCGCACCTTGAGCGACATCCCGATCGCAGCAAAGAACTGCTTGCATTTTCGCGCCATGCCCCCAGGCGCACCCTCAATGCACGTCAGAGATATGACCTTGCCCTTGGTGTTTATCTGCCCGCACGTGGATTTCGAAGCCTCGACCCCATCCGCCTTTTTGGCTGTCCGCATCAGGACAGTGGGTTCCTTTGTTCGGTGGATAATAAACGCGCAGTCCTCTGGCTTCTTTCCCAAGCTCAGCCCGAAATTCAACTCGCGCTTGCGAGATACTCCGATGAGCGCTTTAAGCTCGGAGATTCCATCATTATCGAGCGGCATTATCGAATCCCTTGTGTTGAATCTGACTCAAAAGCGTATCGCTTCATTGGACTATTTCAAAGCGTGGCCACGACGACCGAGAGGTGGAGCCTTCCAGCCCGTACCCATGGCACTACTCAAACCGTATAAATAATTCACCTGAATGCTAGCTTTGGACGGTAATGATGCAGCATTCCCATGTATCGCTTCAAATTCGCCTTTAGGCGCTGGACTCAACAGATCAATGCAACATGCTTTGCAAGTTTCTCTGCTTGTGTTTGGTATTGCAAGGTCTTTCATTGAGTTAGCGGGCGATTGGCTGCGTCTGGCTTGGGAATGAACGGACAGATCGAAATTGTTATCTGCCCCCTCGCCCCCTGATCCAGGTTGGGCGGCAGGGCGTTCAAATTCTCGTCGGCGATGCCCTTCGTGATGAACTGCCAAGCTTGTACTCAGGGGCATGAGGCGGAAAGCCTCGTTTATTCAATAGATAATTTGTCGATAAAAAGTTGCCTTGAAACCTAAGCGCTGTAGGTGCGTTCTGCCAGTGGCACAGTGTCCAGTTCGGCATTCAGCATCTCAAGCAAGGCCTTTTCCGCATGGTTCATGCTGCGTCTGGTGTTCGTCAACATGTGAATGTCCACGGCAGGGAGGGATTTGTACGGCGGCACCTGCCACAGCAGGCCCGATTGCACATCTCTGCGCGCCACATGCACCGGGAGGGCTCCGATGCCAATGTTGGCGACAATCATACGGCGGACTTCGGGAAGGTTGGACGACAGACCCTTGGGGTCCGACCGCATCCGCAAGCGCCTGCGCAAATGCGCCACGCCAGAAAGGGGACCGTCGAGTTCATCTGTCCAGAATGACACCGCATCTTCGTCCCTGAGTTCAGCGGGTTCGATATTTTCTCGCCCATATAGCCGGTGCGAGGGACCGCAGAAAAGACCGAAGTATTCGCGATAGAGAACCCGCGCCTCCAAGCCAGCGGGCTGATGATGAAACAAGCAGACGCCAAAGGTGACACGGTTTTGTTGCAGGTGCGCGACGACTGCGGCGCTGTCCATGGTTGAGATCGAATAACTCACCCTTGGATATCGGGCATTGAAGCGTTGCAGAACGGCGTCGAAATGTGGCGAGACGACATGACTGGCCACCGCGATGGTAATCTGGCCCGTCACCTCCTCTTCCACGCCGCCTATCAGAGCCGGCAGTTGTGAGATCGCGCCAAAAATCGCGCTGGCCTCGCCATATAGCATCCGGCCCCAAGGTGTGACGCTGAAGTGCTTAGGCGAGCGGTTCACCAGTTTTCGCCCCATGGTATCCTCGAGTCGTTTCAGCGCAGCGCTGATCGTGGGCTGTTTCAGCCCCAGCAAATGCGCTGCGGGCGTTATGCCGCCCGCTTCGACCACGACCATGAAGGTACGCAGAAGGTTCCAGTCCAGATTCCACGGAAATCGTTGTTCGTATGGCTTTAGCATAGACCTGATCTATTTTTGATATTTGCATTATCTATTTGCCCTATGCTTCTGCACGGCGCAACCTCTGATCCATAAGGTCTTTGGGCCGCGAGTCAGCGCGCTCATGGTCAAACTCAATAAATAGCAACAGGAGAAAGTATAATGAAGTCATCCATGAATATCCTGCGTCGCGGCCTTTTGATGGGATCTATCGCTTTGATGGGGCTAAGCTTGGCGCCGATGGTTGCCAGTGCCGACGAACTTGCCGAGATTAAAGAGCGCGGCGTGCTGCGGATCGCGATGAGCGGCCAGTATCCGCCCTTCAACTTCGTTAACGAGCAGAACCAGGTGGTTGGCTTCGACCCAGCAATCGGCACCGAAATTGCCAAGCGCATGGGGTTGGAGGTTGAGATCATCACAACTGCATGGGACGGCATCATCGCCGGCCTGCTCGCCAGCAAGTATGACGCCGTCGTCGGCTCCATGTCGATCACCGCAGAGCGCGACAAGGTGATTGATTTTGTCGGCCCATATTACAACACTAGGCGTGCGATCTTTACCAAAGCCGGGTCCAAGATCACTGATGTTGCGCAGCTGGCCGATGCCAAGGTTGGCGTCACCCTTGGTGAGACGCATGAGCAATGGGCCCGCGACCAGGGCTATGACATCAACACCTACAAGGGCCTGCCCGAGCTTCTGCTCGAACTGGACAACGGTCGGGTCGATGCCATCGTGAACGACTCGATCCCAGTCATGCTGGCAATGAAGGCCGGTCAATACGATTTGGCAGTAGTCATCGATCCAGCGGCTGAGCCTATCGGCGCAGGCATCGCGATCCGAGAAGGCAACCCGGATCTGGCCGCCGCCATGCAAAAGGCGCTGGACGATATGATGGACGATGGCACCTACCTTGCGATTGCAACAGAATGGGTTGGCGGCGACATCCGCTAAACCTTTCTGCCTGCCGGGTATTGCCCGGCAGGCAAAACTTCTGGCGAGGACTGCTCCCATGACAACCACATATGGCCATTTGACATGGGAAGACGTGCGTGATGCCGACAAGGATCGCGTGGTTATCCTGAACGTCTCTGCCACCGAGGATCACGGCCCGCATATGCCGCTGGATACCGACACGGTGCTAGGCATGGCCATCGCGAACGGCGTGGCACAGGCTGCCCCGGATGAGGTGTTTGTTATGCCGCCGGTACCTTATGGGTTCAACGAGCATCACAAGGATTTCCCGGGCGTGATCTGGATCCAGCCAGAAACCTTGATCGCTTTTGTCACCGACATCACAAAGTCGCTGGCGCACCATGGGTTCCGCCGCATCTTGTTGCTGAATTCTCATGGCTCGAACCACCCCTGCCTTGACCTCGCCGCTCGCAAGACGGTGATCGAGACGGGGATTATCTGCGTTTCGGCCTCTTACTGGAACCTGATGTCGGCGCGCATCAACGCGGTGCGCAAGTCCGAGATCGGCGGGATCGCCCATGCGGGCGAATTCGAGGCCGCGATGTACATGCATCTGCATCCCGAGCGCGTGCATATCGACAAGTCGACGACCCAGAACCTGCATAATCCCAATAGCAAGTTTTTCAACCTCGATCTGGCCGGTGGCGGGGGGGGGGGGCGATGCTCATGCGTTGGTGGTCCGAAGTGTCGCCAGACGGCACCATGGGCGACCCAACGGTGGCTGACCCTGAGACAGGAAAGCGGTTTCTGGACGCTGCGATCGAGGAAACGACGTCCCTTGTTCGTGAAATCCGGGCGTTGCCGATTCTTCAGCGTCACGACCATCACTGAACCGAAAGGGCAATAGATTTGGACTTAGAACTGATTCTGCGCGTCTATCCGTTCTTTCTTGAAGCGGCATGGGTGACCATTGAACTATCAGTACTGACGGCCATTCTTGGGCTGACCTGCGGCGCTTTGGGCGCGGCGGCACGAATGTCGCGGATGTCGCTGTTCCGCGGGATCGGGGCGGCCTATGTCAGCGTGTTTCGCGGCACGCCGGCTCTGATCCAGATTTTCATCCTTTACTTTGGTGGCCCACAGATCGGTATCCAGCTTGATTCCTTTTCTGCGGGCACCATCGCGCTTGGCGTCAATATCGGCGCCTACATGACCGAAACCATCCGGGGTGCCATCATCTCGGTAGACCGGGGCCAAACCGAGGCCGCGCGCACCCTTGGCATGAGCCGCTGGGAAACGATGCGCAAGGTGGTGCTGCCGCAGGCCGCGCGTATGATGATCCGCCCGCTGGGCGTAAACATCAACGCCCTGATCAAGGGCACAGCACTTGTTGCCCCCATCTCGGTTATTGAACTGACCTATACCGCACAGCGCTTTATCGGCTCGACCTACAAACCGTTCGAGATGTTCTTACTCTCGGGGATTCTTTACATGGCGATCATCTATGTAGTGGGACAGGGCATTAGTTGGCTCGACCGCCGGGCGCAGATCACATGAGCGGTCGCAACAGCAAGATAGGAGGCCGCCATGGGGCTTGATTTTTCAGTGGTGCCCAGCTACTTCTCCGTGCTTCTGATGGGCGCGGGCTGGACCATCGCCATCACCGCCTGCGCAGGCATTATCAGCTTTTTTGGCGGCATCATCTTTGCCATCATAGCCCTTTACGGCCATTGGACCTTGCGGCTGCCGGTGCGCGCCTTTGCCTGGCTGTTCATGGGCACACCGCTGCTGTTGCAGCTGTTTCTGATCTACTTTGGTCTGATCCAGGTCGGCATTGACCTGCCTGCCTTTGTCGCCGGGGTGATCGGGTTGGGGCTGCATTTTGCCGTCTATAATTCCGAATTGATACAGGCCTCGATCCTCGCCGTGGACAAGGGCCAGTATGAGGGCGCGCGCACATTGGGGCTGTCGCGGGGACAAACCCTGCGCCGCATCGTGATCCCGCAGGCCGTGCGCGCCGTAATCCCGCCGATGGGCAATAACATGATCGCGCTTTTGAAGGATTCCGCGCTCGTGTCGGTCATCGGCGTAATGGAACTGACGCTGGCCGCGCAGCAAGCTATCAGCCGCACCTACCGACCCTTCGAGTTCTACCTCGCCGTCGCCTTTTGCTATTACATTATCAACCTCGCGCTCGAGGCGGGACTGCGCCATCTGGAACGCCGTATCGCCGCTTCGCGCTGAGAAAGGAACGCTTTCATGACTGAATATGCCTTTGTCACCATCAAGAACGCCGCCAAGAGCTATGGCGCGCTGGAGGTCCTCAAGGACATCAACCTGACGGTTCAGCGGGGTCAGATCGTCGCGATCATTGGGCCGTCTGGATCGGGCAAATCGACCCTGCTGCGCGCCATCAACGAGCTGGACCCGCTGACCTCAGGAGAGGTTTGGCTGGAGGATGTGCAGATCAACCGCAAGCTGCCCTTTCGCCAGTATGAGGCCCACGTCAATCAGGTGCGCCAAGACATTGGTATGGTGTTCCAGCACTTTAACCTGTTCCCGCACCTGACCGTGCGCGGCAACATCACCCTCGCGCCCCGCATGCTCAAGGGCCTGACCGAGGCAGAGGCCGACACACTGGCCGAGGAGCAGTTGGCGAAAGTTGGCCTGTCCGAAAAGATCGACGAATACCCTTCGCGCCTGTCGGGCGGGCAAAAGCAACGCGTCGCCATCGCGCGGGCATTGGCGATGAAGCCAAAAGTGATGCTGTTTGACGAGGCGACCTCAGCCCTGGACCCGGAGTTGGTCGAAGAGGTCAACCTAGTGATGAAGCAACTTGCCGAAGAGCATATGACCATGATCATCGTCACCCATGAGATGGATTTCGCGGCCTCGGTCTGTGACCGCGTCTTGTTCATGGATCAGGGCGTGGTGGTAGAAGAAGGCCCACCATCGGTGATCTTCCAGAACCCCAAGCACGAACGCACCCAAAATTTTCTACGTAAACACCTCAACCGCTGAAAGCGTAACCTCCATGAGCAACCTGTTCTATCAGACCAAATCACCCCGCCCCATGCTCGACCGCGCCGAGGGGATCTATATGTGGGATACCGATGGCAAGCGCTATATTGACGGATCAAGCGGCGCGATGGTCAGCAATATAGGCCATTCTAACCCTGCAGTGCTTGAGGCGATGCGCGCGCAGATGGACAAATCCACTTTTGGCTATCGGCTGCATTTCCAGACCGAAGCGTCCGAGGCACTCGCCGCAAAGACGGCGGCGCTGGCACCTGAGGGGATGAACAAGGTCTTCTTCGTCTCGGGTGGGTCCGAGGCGGTGGAAAGCACGTTGAAAATGGCCCGCCAATACGCGTTGGCCCAAGGCCAGTCGCAGCGCTTCAAGGTGATTTCGCGCTATCCGAGCTATCACGGCTGCACACTGGGAGCGCTTGCGATTACCGGCTACGCGCCGATGACAGCGCCTTTTGACCCGATGATGCAGCGCATGCCCAAAGTGCCGGCCCCCCGCGCCTATCTCGATGGGCTGGATGCCGACGATCCGGCGACAGGGCTGCACTATGCCAACATGCTTGAAGCCAAGATACTTGAGGAAGGCGCAGGCACCGTTCTGGCCTTTATTGTAGAACCCGTGGGCGGCGCCTCGACCGGGGCCTTGGTGCCTCCGGCTGGCTACATGGCGCGCATCCGCGAGATATGCACGCAATATGGTGTGCTACTGATCCATGACGAGGTTATGACCGGGGGGGGGCGCACGGGCCGCTTCTTTGGGGCAGAGCATTGGGATGTGGTGCCCGACCTTATTGCGATCTCCAAGGGATTTGGCGGCGGCTATGTGCCACTAGGTGCGATGATCGCGCGCGACGATATCGTCGAGGCGGTGATGGCGGCAGGCGGCTTTGTCCATGGCTTTACTTACGCGGGCAACCCGCTGGCCAGTGCTGCGGGTTGTGCCGTGCTGGACCAGATCGAGACGCATGATCTGACCGGCAATGCCGCCCGGATGGGCGAAAAGCTTGCCGCGCGGCTGAATGGGTTGATGCAGCGCTATCCGCTGATCGGGGATGTGCGCGGCAAAGGGTTGCTCACGGCCTTTGAGCTGATGGCTGATCGCAACACCAAGGCCCCGCTTCCGGCCAATCTGAACGCCCATGCGCGGCTGGTTGATATCGCCTATGACAACGGCCTCATCATCTATTCGCGTCGTACACGTGGCGGCACTTCGGGCGACCACTTTCTGATATGTCCTCCGATGATCGTCAATGAGGCGCAGTTGGATGACATCACCGAGATGCTCGACCGTTCTCTGGCCAGCTATATGGCCGAAATTCCGCAGCTTTCCGGCACGGCCTAAGGACCAACTATGTCAAAGATAATTATCACTTGTGCCATCACTGGCTCGATTCACACACCGTCGATGTCCCCCTACCTGCCGGTGACCGCTGAAGAAATCACCGAAAGCTCCATCGACGCCGTCGAGGCGGGGGCCGCGATCCTGCACCTGCATGCGCGCGACCCTGCAGATGGGCGGCCCTCGGCCGATCCTGCACATTTCATGGCCTTCCTGCCGCAGATCAAACAGCGCTGTGATGCGGTGCTGAATATCACAACAGGTGGCAGTGCGACGATGACGATGGACCAGCGGCTTGCAGCGCCAAAGCGGGCCGCGCCAGAGATGTGTTCGCTGAACATGGGTTCGATGAACTTTGCGATTTATCCGGCGGCCGCGCGGATTACCGAGTGGAAATACGACTGGGAGAAGCCTTTTCTTGAGGGTTCCGACGATCTGGTGTTCAAAAACACCCCGCGCGACATGGCCAATATCTTGCAAGAGATGGGCGACAAACGCGGCGCGCGGTTCGAATTCGAATGCTACGATCTTAGTCATCTCTATATGCTGAAACATTTCGTAGACCGTGGGCTGGTGCGTGGCCCGCTGTTCATCCAATTCGTCTTTGGTGTGCTGGGCGGCATGGGGCCGGACCCGGAAAACCTGACCCATATGAAGCTCATCGCTGACAAGCTTTTTGGCGACACTTACGCATTCTCGGTGCTGGCGGCGGGGCGGCACCAGATGCCGCTGATCACGATGTCCGCCATCTTGGGTGGCCATGTCCGCGTGGGGCTGGAGGACAGTCTGATGATCTCACGCGGGACGCTGGCGCGCAGCAATGCCGAACAGGTGCGCAAGATCCGCCGCATTGTCGAAGACCTTGGCCGCACTGTAGCCACCCCCGACGAGGCGCGACAGATGCTGCATCTCAAGGGCGCAGACCGGACGGAAATCTGAGCCATGGAAGGCATTGCCATTGCGCGGGTTTCGCAGGTCGAGATCCCTTTGCTGGACGCCGCCCTGCGCCAGCTCGCCGTCGATCTGGGCGATGACTATAGGTCGGATATGGCGACACTGGAGGCGGCGCTCTGTGAACCCGGAGCAGGTTGCTTCGCCCTGCTCGCCAGCCGCGACGGCAGGCCGATGGGTGCGGCCCTTGCCGCGCCGGTCTTTTCCACCACGCGCGGCGGGGCTGGCCTGTTCGTAAGCGACCTCTGGGTCGCACAAGACGCCCGTGGCCAAGGACTGGCGCGGCGGCTTTTGGCAAAAACCCTGCAAGAAGGCGCACACCGCAACACCGGGCGTTTTCTGAAACTCACCGTCTATCACGACACCCTTGGGGCCCGTGCCGTCTATGACCGGCTTGGCTTCTCCGCGTCGGCAGACGAGACGAACATGTTCCTTACGGGCGCCGCGCTCGAAACCCTGAAAGAGACAGTATGAAAGCCATCTTCGACGACCGCCAGTGGAAGCACCAACCGAAGCACTTCATGGCCAATGGTGCAATCCTGCCTAACCCGGAACAGCCCGAGCGGATCGACCGGCTGCTTACTGGCGCGCGGGATGCCGGGTGCAGCGTCGAGGCGCCTAAGGATGCAGGATTGGGCCCGATCGCGGCGCTCCATTCGCCAGAATACCTTGTTTTTCTTCAGAATATCCATACTCGCTGGAAGCGCATCGACGGCGCGGGCGACGAGGTGATCCCAAACATCCACCCCGCTAACCGCAGTGACAGCTATCCCAAATCGGCCGTCGGTCAAGCCGGCTTCCATCAGGCCGACACGGCATGCCCGATCGCCAAAGGCACTTGGGAGGCCGCATATTGGTCGGCTCAATCCGCCATCACCGGGGCCGACCTGCTTTTGGGTGGTGAGAAATCCGCATATGCGCTTTCACGCCCTCCGGGGCATCATGCCTTTGGCGATCTGGCCGGGGGCTTTTGCTTTCTGAACAATTCAGCCATCGCGGCCGAGCGGTTGCGCGCCCAAGGCCTGCGTCCTGCAATTCTGGATGTAGACGTGCATCACGGCAACGGGACACAGGGCATCTTTTATCACCGCAGTGATGTGCTGACGGTTTCGATCCATGCTGATCCCGAACGGTTCTATCCGTTTTTCTGGGGTCAGGCGCATGAACGTGGAACGGGCGAAGGCCTGGGTTACAACCTGAACCTGCCGCTGGCGCGTGGCACGGCTGACGACGCCTACCTCGCGACGCTCGCCGTGGCGTTGCAGCGGATCAAGGCCTTTGGCGCGGATGTGGTCGTTGTGGCGCTTGGGCTGGATGCCTTTATCGACGACCCGTTCAAAGGCCTTGCGGTCACCGAGGTCGGGTTTGGCAGGATAGGTGCCGCGATCGCCAGTCTGGGTCTTCCCTGCCTCTTTGTTCAGGAGGGCGGCTATCTATGCGACGAACTTGGTGCAAATCTGACATCTACTCTCAAGGGTTTCGAGGAAAACGCCGCCTGAGCAAGATAGGCTTTTCCGCGCCATCGGCAGAAGGGGCATTTCATGAACTGCCACCTGCTTCTGACGATTGCGATTTATCATACTCCCGGTAAACGGGCCTTCCTGCTCTCATGAGTATGCTCAAATGCCTATCGGTGGTGGGTGCAGAACATCACCTTACCACGTGGGTACTGGAAAATGCGCAACCACCACACAGTGTTTGCATCAAACTCAACACTCACATTTCGACGCAACGGCAGGGGATGAAGCGGGGCCAGCAGGTAAGGTCTCTGCCGTTGGCAATTCTAGAAAAACGCTTGGTGCAAACACGTTAGAAACGGAGTGCCGTCACCGATCGCCTTCGAACCGCAGCAGAAACTGCAAGGCGTCTGGGAAACTAGGGGCTATTCACCCCAAATCAAGCAAAATAAGGAAATGCGAGGCTCCGGGCGGCAGAAGGTCGTCCAGACGGTTCAGTATGACAGTACCGTTTTGCCCAATTTTCCGGGAAAGGCAGGCCCGGGCTTTAGACCGGAAAGGCGCCCCATGTGCCAAGCGAGGGCCTGATTGCTGCTGACAACAGGTCGCCCCAGCTCCGCTTCCAGATCATCAATGATATCGAGCGTCCTGAGGTTCGTGCAGGACAGGAATACGCCGTCGACGTGCTCTTTCTGGCCGATGTGCAGGGCCGCATCGCGGATCGAGGCCGGGTCTATCCGGGCGACACGGGCCTCGACTTCCTCGCCGAAGGACAAGGTTTCGACCACTTCAATCCCGGCGGCCTCAAAGGCGCGGCAGATCGGTGCTGCAACTGGTGGAGTGTAAGGCGAAACGATTGCCAAACGCCGGACCGAGAGCGCCCTGAATGCGTTGATCGCTGCCGTCAGCGGGTCGGTCACGGCTTTGGTCGTCGCGTGGCCGCTTATCAGCTTGGCGACACTGTCCGCGCCGATCTGGGCCGTCCCAGAGGTGCAGGCATATCCGATGGCGTCAAAACGAGCGGCCGGCGGCAGCAGCCCCGCCGCTGTTGGCAAGAAGGTTTCCATCGCCGCAATAGTGTCGGGATTAAGCTCATCGCCAGACGAAACACGGGTGACATATAGCGCCACCTCAGATGAGGCGAACAGCCGCCGCATGTCTTGTTCCACGGTTTCATCAACTTGCAGCACAATCAACCCGAGCGTATGCGTTCCGATTTGACCTGTAAGACGGTAAGGAAAGCTGCTCATGCGTGAATCTCCGGCAGATCGGCAGGGGTGCGCCGGCACAAAAGCTGCGGCCCGTCTGCGTAAAGGACGATGTCTTCCTCATGTACCATGATGCGCCCGGGTGCGGTGACGACACCGGGTTCAAGCGTCAACACCATGCCTTCACGCAAGGGGGCCTGATCTAGTGGGGTGAAAGACGGCCACTCGGTCAGCGTGATACCGAGCCCATGACCGAACCGCCCACCTGAGGGCGTGGCTCCGGCATCGGTCAGGCCCTTAATCAAAAGACTGTGCACATCGGAGGCAACCATGCCGGGCCGCAAGCGCTCGAGCACGGTTTCGGTCGCGCGGAACAGTGCATGATGCGCCCGCTTTGCCACGTCCGAGGCCCGGCCAATGGCATAGTTGCGGTCGAAGTCGCAGAAATATCCGTTTCGAACGGCACCCGTATCCAGCATCAGGACATCGCCCTTTGCCAAAGGCTGCTGGCCTGCGGGCGAGATAACGTCGCCGTAGCCGTCTTGCCCGGCACCGCCAGCAACATAGCTTACCCAGTCGGCACCTTCTTGAAGCAGCGTGATCTGGAAATCACGAAAGACCTCGTCCAGCGGCTTTCCTGCGGCGACAAACTCCGGCACGCGGGCAAAGGTGCGGTCTGCAATGGCGCAGGTTTCGCGGATCAATCCGACCTCAGCTTCGGACTTGATCTCGCGGACGCGCTGGATGGTGGCGGTTCCATCGATAAAGCTGCGCGGGGCGATGCGGGTGGCGACGGTGCCGTAATCGCCAAGCGGCATCCGCAGATGGGTCTCCAACCCCATTGGCACGCCGATGCGCCCGTTTGTTGGTGTCAGGGCGCATAATGTCTCGGTCAGCAGGCTTACACCATCGTCGCGCGGGTCGGGGGCGTCCCATGTGCGGACGATGGGCATCCATGTGCGCCCCATCAACTCCGCCCCGATCGAGGGGATAACGGCCACCGGGTCGCCCGCCGCCGGGACGACGACGAACCACGGGCGCGCCGGGCTTTCCCAAAACCGTGTCAAAAAGCCGGAAATGTAGAAAACATCGGCCGCCGAGGTCAGCAACAGGGCATGCAGTCCTTCTTCGGCCATGCGGGCCTGAAGCCGGTGGACGCGCCCCCGGAATTCAGCCTCGGCAAATATGAGCGAGCGGTCAGCCATCCTCGCGACCCTCACTCAGTATTGCCAGCACATGCGCATCCGCAGGCAGGGCAAGACCGGCAAGCAAGGCCGCAAGCCCCGCCCCGCCGGATGGTGTGGTATGCAAGCCGAAGCCGGCAAGTTCGGCCACCCCGCTAGCCGCCTCATCCTCGCTTATGGTGACGAACAGATCTGCGTCGCAGGCAAGGCCCGCCAGCGCAATCATGGAAGGGGTTTTGCAATCCAGCCGCCCCATGTTCGAGGTTGGGCCCTCTGTCGTGGTCACCGCACGGTTTCGGATGCTTTCCATCAGGGCTGGGGCGACCTCAGGTTCGACCACGATGATGATCGGAGCGTCGCCCCAAGTGACGCGGGCATGGGCCGCCACGGCGGCGGCCATCCCGCCGACACCTGCCTGCAAGACAATGTGGGTGGGTGCCGCGTCGATCTGGGCGACGGTTTCGGCGGAGAGTTGCAGGTAACCTTCCATCACGCGCAGCGGCCATTCGGTATATCCGGGCCATGAACTGTCGGACAAAAGCGTCCAATCGTTGCTGCGCGCCGAAGCTTCCGCCGCCTCCATGCTCTCTTCATAGGTTGCACCGGCACGCACGACCTCGGCACCCATAGCGCGCAGGCGGATGGCGAAGGCCTCAGGCACCGCTTCGCTTAGATAAATCACCGCTTTGGCCCCGAACAGCCGTGCCCCGGCCGCAACGGACAGCCCGTGATTGCCTGCGCTGGCCGTGACGAAGATGCGGCCCGTCAAGGCGTTGGCCCAGTCCTTTTCTTGTACCACCTCTTCCGCCGCAGATGCGATCGCGTAGGCAGCACCAAGGGCCTTGAAGCTGCCAAGCCCCATCCGGCGGCTTTCATCCTTGACATACATGCGCGCCACACCTGTATGCCGGGCCAGATCCGGCAGGTCCAGAAGTGGCGTTGGCTGATGCGCCGGGCAGAGCGATAGAAGCTGCGCGACACCGTCCGTCGTAACAAGGGGGCGGGGCGAAAGACCCGCGAGCCCTTCAAAGCGAAGCGGGTTTGAAAGTGACACCGGCATATTTGCAACCTCATGACCTCGACCAGTGTAGAGACTAGCAGAGGGCAGCCCTGTTTTCCCGGAAAAGTTCTGGCTTGGCTGGCCGAAAAAACTCTTTGATGGGCTGAATTGGTCCGGAAATAGTCTGGCCAGCGCGCCAAGTGTTGCCCGGCACTGCTTTTCGGCTATAGCATTGCGAATGGACTCGTTCGACGCCCGGATTTTGGATGCGCTGCAGCACAACGCCCGCCTGACCGCCGAGGGGCTGTCCCTAATCGTCGGGCTATCCGCGGATGCCTGCCGCAAACGCCTTGGCCGCCTGCGCGGGTCTGGCGTGATAGAGGCCGAAACCGCGCGCCTGTCCCCCGAACGATTGGGCCGTGGACTGACCCTGATCGTCGAAGTCACTTTGCAGAATGAACGCCTGATTGACCTTGACCGCTTCAAGCGCCAAATGCTGGAAGCGCCTGAGGTGATGCAGTGCTATTATGTGACCGGCAATGCCGACTTTATCCTGATTCTGACCTCTCGCGACATGGCTGATTTCGAGGATTTCACGCGAAGGCATTTCTTTTCCGAAGACAACGTCCTGCGGTTCCGTACCAGCGCGGTGATGGACCGGGTGAAGGTTGGTTTCACCCTGCCGGTGTCCGGTCAGGACTTTTCCGAAACCTGAACCGATTTGGTGGAACCGCCCCCCGCCTCTTGGCGCGTGGTCACTCCTTTTAGCATTCGATTAAAACTCATCGAGATATGCGCCCGCTGGATCAGCGACGCGGCGTGAAGGTCCCCGACCTTCAGGGCCGTCAGAATGTCGTCCACCTCGCGGTTGAACACAATGGCCTCCTCGCTCATGTCGATTGTCGAGGCCTTGATTGATTTCAGCCAGATGCGCGCGGTTCGGAAATACAGTCTTTCACTGATGTCGCGCAGAGGTTCATTTTCGGTCAGGCGCAATAGCGCGAGGAAGAAATCCATGTTGATCTGGGCAAAATGACGCGGATCGGGGTCGCCGATCAGCGCGTGCGAGCGGGCGGCCAGTTCAAGAAACTCAGACCAAAGGGCGGCGTCGGGTTGGACTGGGTCCAGCCGGCCCGTCAGTTCCGCCAGTTCCAGACGCAGCCGATAGGTCTGCTCCATTTCTTCGATCTCGACATCGGTGACGAAGGTCCCGACGCCCTGTACCGATTGCAGCAACCCTTCGCCCTCAAGCCGCACGAGCACCCGACGCAATGGTGTCCGGCTGACGCCAAATTCCTCAGCAAGGGTTTGTTCTGAAAGGCGCATCCCCGGGGGGTAGTCCAACAGGCATATCCGGCTGCGGAGTTCGGCGTGCAGCCGCTCAAAACGGTCGCGGGCGTTTGGGGTGTTCAACTTTGTTCCGATGTTCAAGAGATTCGTGTTCCTATTTTTTCTGGCCGGTTGACCAGATATACAGCGAAGGCCGACAGCACGAAACCCACCAGCGCCAGCGGGGTCACGGCTTCGCCCAGGATTGCCCAGGCCAGGATCATGGCAAGCGGCGGCACCAGATACATCAGCGCCGAAATCCTTGTGGCGTCACCGCGTTGCAGCAGCGCGATATACAGGCCAACCGAAATGATCGAATTGGCAACTACGAGGTAGGCAAGGGCGATGATCAGATCTAGATGCCAATCGATCACCATGGTCTCGCTGAACCAGGCGACGGGCAGAAGCAGCAGGAATCCGACAGCATATTGCACGACCCCGCCGACTGCCGGATCGGTTTTCTTGGCGTTCCATACCTCGAATAAAGTGGCCGCAGTTATGCCGCTAAGTGCGCCGAGTGCCAGAACCACCGCAATCCATGGGCTTGATCCAAGGCTGCCTTCGGACAGAACCACCAGAATGACCCCGCCAAAGCCGAGCAAAAGACCAAGCCAAGCCGTGCGACGCGCTGGCCGCGCGATGAACAGTGGCGCAACAGCGGCGACCAGAATCGGCTGTAGCGCCATGATGATGGCCGTGGTTCCAGCATTCATGCCACGTTTCATCGCAAGATAGGCCAGCCCGAAATAGACCCCTTGAATTAAAAAGCCGGTCAGTGCGATCGCGGCCCAGTGACGCGGGCCCACCGGCCAGCGTATGCCCTTGCGCAGCAAGAACGGCAGAAGCGCCAGCAATGCCAGGCCATAGCGCAGGGTCAGCATCGTCATGGGCTCAATATGCGCCAGCCCGAGCTTGGCAAAGCTGTAACCCCCCGACCAGAACAGCAGAAATACGAAAGGCGCCGCCCGCCAGAAAAGCACGTGGCTTGGGCCTGAAGGGTCAGCGGCGGGCGTCATGGCGTCTCTGAGGTGCAAGTTTGTCACTCAAACCCTCCAACATGGTCAAGCACTGCGAAAGTTGATCTACCGACAGATATTCGTCCGGTTTGTGGGCCTGTTCGATGGATCCCGGGCCACAGACCACCGCCGACATGCCAAGCTTCTGGAAGATGCCCGCCTCGGTTCCGAAGGCCACGAGATCGGCGCCATTCGCACCGGTCAGTTCCATCAGAATATCGCGCGCCTCATTCTCTTCAGCGGGAATAAGGCCGTCAATCTCGCCCATCACCTCGGTGACGATATCTGCCGAGGCACAGACCTCGCGCATCGCAGGCAGAAGGGTGTGCGCGCAGAAATGCCGCATTTCCGCTTTCACGAAATCGGCGTCACCACCCTGCACCGGGCGCATTTCCCAATCGATCCGGGCTTTGCCGGGGATGACGTTGTGGGCGATGCCGCCGACCAGAGCGCCGGTATTGATCGTGGTCCACGGCGGATCAAACCGGCCCTTTGCAGGCGCGCGCGCCTTGAGCTGTTCTTTCAGATCCAAAAGTCTGCCGACGTAGCGCACGGCAAATTCCACCGCGTTCACGCCAAGGTCCGGGGCAGAGCCATGACCCTCCAGCCCTGTGAAGTGAGTGGAGTATTCGAAACACCCCTTGTGTCCCTCGATGACCCGCATCGAGGTCGGCTCGCCAATGATCGCGACGCCGGGCCGAATACCCTGGGCCTGCAACACTTGCGCCAAACCCAGCGCGCCAAGGCAGCCCGTTTCTTCATCATGGGTAAAGGCAAAGTGAATTGGCCTATCGCGCACGCGCTCTGCATAGACCGGTGCCATCGCCACTGCTGCGGCGATGAAGCCCTTCATGTCGCAACTGCCCCGGCCAAAAAGCTTGCCGTCGCGCTCGATCATCGCGAATGGGTCGGTCGTCCAGTCCTGATCGGTGACTGGCACCACGTCGGAATGTCCGCACAGCATGATGCCACCATCAACTTCTGGCCCCAGCGTGGCAAAAAGATTGGCTTTCTCGCCAGTGGCATCAGGAAGGATGTCGACCCGCGCCCCGACCGCCTGAAGGCGGTCGGCCAGAAATTCGATCAGCGCAATGTTGCTATCGGTTGAGACTGTTGGAAACGCGATCAGCTGGCACAGCAGCAATTTGGTATCATCGAGTATCGCCACGGCTTCAGTCCTTCACAAACAGTTTGCGCTCGACATTGCAGAACGGCTCGGCCGGTCCGCTTGGCTTTATCAGGATGGATTCGGTTGTTTCCAAACCCCAATTGCTCAGCCACAGGCCCGGCATGAAATGGAAGGTCATGCCAGGTTCAAGGATGGTCTGATCGCTGGAACGGAACGACGCTGTACGCTCGCCCCAGTCGGGCGGATAGGACAGCCCGATCGGATAGCCAGCGCGGGCCGAACGCGTAATCCCGACCTTTTCAAGCTCGAATGCCAGCGCGTTGGCCACATCGCAAGCCCGGTTGCCCGCGCGGGCGGCCTCCAACCCGGCTTCCAGCCCGGCGGTCAGCGCCTGCGAGGCATCCACCATGTCTTGCGGTGGTTTGCCAAGGTGGACCGTGCGGCACAGCGGGGCGTGATAGCGGCGGTAGCAGCCTGAAAGCTCAAAGAACGTGGCCTCTCCCGACTTCATCGGGGCGCCGTCCCAGGTCAGATGAGGCGCGGTTGCGTCAATGCCCGAAGGCGTCAGCGGCACGATGGCAGGATAATCGCCCCAGTCGTCACCGACGCCGTAAAGGGCGGCGCGGCTGATCTCGCCCACCAGTTCATTTTTCTTCAGGCCGGGGCGCGCCAGTTCGATCCCAAGCCGCACGATCTTTTCCGAAATCTTCGCAGCCTTGCGCATGAAGGCAATCTCGTCTTCGGATTTCACCATCCGCTGCCAGTTGACCAATGCCGTCGCATCGACAAGTACCGCGTTCGGCAGTGCGGTGCCCAGAACGGCATGGGCCTTTGCGGAGTAGTAGTAGTTATCCATCTCAGCCCCGATCCGGGCCTTGGCAAAACCCATGCCGGTCAGGTTCTTGGCCAGATCCTCCATCGGGTGTTGGGTCGTCGACTGGATATAGGTATCGGCATAGCCGATGATCCGGTCATCGTTCATCCAGACGGTGCGTCTTGCTCCGTTCGCGTCCTGGCTGCGGCCCCACCAGACCGGATCGCCGTCCAAGGGCAGAATGACACCCTGATGGACGTAGAATGACCAGCCATCATAGCCAGTCAACCATGCCTGATTTGAAGGGTCTGTCACAAACAGAACGTCGATCTCCGCGGTCGCCATCGCTGCGCGGGTTTTGGCGATTCGGCGCGCGTACTCCTCCGCGCCAAACGGCGCATGATTCAATCCCATACGATTCTCGCTTCTGCTGCTGATGGTCAATTGTGTACAACAGTAGGTCTTTACTTTTGCTTCTGCAAGAAATTCCAAGATATATCGGAAAGATATTCACCAAATCGCTTGACACAACTTTCATTCAGGCGATGCTGTGCACAACAAAGTAGCTTCGACCTTATCGGCCGAAGGCAAAAACCGGGGAGAACGACATGAAGAAATCACTGATGAGAACCACGATTGCCGCTGGCATCGTGCTTGGCGCTTCTGCTGTATTGGCCAATGCGGGCCCGCTGATGGATCGGATCAAGGCCGGCGAGACGATCCGTATCGGATTCGCCAACGAGGTGCCGTTTGCCTATCCAGGCGACGATGGCAGCCCGATGGGTTTTGTCAACGTCGAGGCTCTCGGCGTCCTCGCCAAGATGGGTTACACCAATATCGAGCCTGTGCAGACTGAATGGGGCGGCTTGATCCCGGGGCTTCAGGCCGGTCGCTTTGACATCATCACTGGCGGCATGAACATCCTCTCGTCGCGCTGCGAGAATATCGCCTTTTCCGAGCCGATGGCAGTGATTGGCGACGCCTTCATCGTCGCTGCGGGCAACCCCAAGGGGATCCAGACATACGAAGACATCAAGACCAACGATGCGGTGATGGTCACCGGTGCCGGCTATTCCAACATCGAGGCCGCCAAGGCCGCCGGCGTGCCTGAAGGTAACATCATGCAGGTTCCCGGCCCGACCGAGATCCTTGCCGCAGTGAAGGCCGGGCGGGCGGATGCCGGGGCGGGCACATACTTTACCGTCAAGCAATTGGCCGACAACTCTGGCGGCGCCGCCGAAGTCACTGATCCGAGTGCTCTGCCAGCAGATGCAATGAACTGGGCCGGGATCGGGTTCCGTAAGGAGGATCAGGATTTCGTCGACGCCTTCAATGCTGTGCAAGAAACCTATCTCGGCTCGCCCGAGATGCTGGATGCGGTCAAGCAGTATGGCTATGGCGAAGCATCGTTGCCGGGTGACAAAACCACCGCGTGGGTCTGCGCGAACCGCTGAGGCTACGAGGGGCGGCAGACCCGCCCCTCGCTTTCCTGAACGATGGGGTAACAGGTGTCATACTGGGAGTTCCTTCAGACCTATGGCGTCCGCATCCTTGACGGCACGGCGGTCACCGGCATCCAGTTTCTGTTTGCCTCCGCCGTAGCCATCGCCGTCGCGCTGATCGCGGGCTTGGGCAAACTTTCGTCGAACCTATTAATCCGCAGCATCGCCATCACCTACATTGAGATATTTCGCGGCACCTCGTTGCTGGTTCAGCTGTACTGGATCTTCTTCGTGCTGCCGCTGTTCGGCATCACGCTGCCCAAGTTTGCCGCCGGGTTCCTGTCGGTCGGAATGAACGTGGGGGCTTACGGCGCCGAACTCGTCCGCGGCGCCATCCAGTCAGTGCCCAAGGGCCAGTGGGAGGCCGCGCTAGCACTCAACATGTCGCCCGCCCAGCGAATGCGGCGGGTGATCTTGCCCCAGGCGTTTCTGCTTATGCTGCCGCCTTGGGGCAATCTAATCATTGAGTTGCTGAAGGGCACGGCGCTGGTGTCGCTGATCTCGGTCGCCGATCTGATGTTCCAGTCCAAGCAGATCAACGCTTCGACCTACCTGTCGGCGCAGTCGTTTGGCACGGCGTTGATTGTCTATTACATCCTCGCCCGGTTCTTGGTGACGCCCTTCATGCGTTGGCTGGAACGGGTCATGGCACGGAGGCTGGGTCGCGGATGAGTTTTAACTGGCGCTGGGACTTTACCTTCGAGATACTGCCGCGGCTCTTGTGGGCTACGCTCAACACGCTGATGGCGGCGGGTGTGGGCTATGCAATCGCGGTGGTGCTTGGCCTTGTGTTGGCCTTGGCGCAGCGCACGGGGTTTCGCCCGCTGACGCAACTGGCGCGAGAGTTTGTCGAGTTCATCCGCTCTACCCCGTTGGTGCTGCAGATATTCTTCGTCTTCTATGTCGGCCCGCAGTTCGGGATCCGTCTGTCGCCCTGGGTCTCTGGTATGGTCGCCATCGGCCTGCATTATTCCGCCTATCTGTCTGAGGTTTATCGTGGCGGCCTTGAATCGGTGCCGAAAGGCCAATGGGAGGCTTGCACCGCGCTGAACATGACGAGCCGGCAGACCTATTTCCGGGTCATCATTCCGCAGGCGCTGCCGCCCTCGCTGGCCGGGATGGGTAACTATCTGGTTGGCATTCTTAAGGATACACCGATGCTGAGCGTGATCGGGGTGGCGGAACTGATGCACACTGCAAACGCCATCGGATCCGAGAGTTACCGTTTCCTCGAACCTTACACGCTGGTTGGCATAATTTTTCTCGCGATCTCGTTGCCAACGGCTGGGTTGATCCGGCTGTTCGAAATATGGGTCCGCCGCAAACTGGGGATGCGCTAATGGAAGACATGTCGGAATACCCGCTGGAACTAAGCGGCGACAACGTGCCGATGGTGCGGTTCATGAACGTGACCAAAAGTTACGGTGAACTGGTGGTGTTGGATAAACTGGATCTGGACATTGCGGCTGGCGAGATGGTGACGGTCATCGGCCCCTCAGGGTCAGGCAAGACCACGGTGCTGCGCATGCTGATGACACTTGAGACGATCAACGGTGGCGTCATCTGTGTCGACGGCCAGCCGCTGACGCATATGCCGAAGGGCGGGGTTCTGGTGCCCGCCGATGCCCGGCATCTTCGAAAAATCCGCGCCAGCATCGGTATGTGCTTTCAGCACTTCAACCTTTTCCCGCATATGACCGCTTTGCAAAATTGCATGGAGGGCCCGGTGCAGGTTCTGGGGCTATCGAAACAGGCGGCGCGTGAACGCTCAGAAGAATTGCTGGATCTGGTTGGCATGATCGACAAGAAGGACCAGCATCCGTCGCGGTTGTCGGGCGGCCAGCAACAGCGCGTGGCCATCGCCCGCGCGCTCGCGATGCGGCCCAAGGTGATGCTGTTCGATGAGGTGACCTCGGCGCTTGATCCCGAAGTCATTGGCGAGGTGACCAATGTCATCCGCAAGCTTGTGTCCGAGCACAATCTGACCATGTTGATGGTCACCCATCAGATGGGGTTCGCCCGCGACATTTCGGACCGCATCTGCTTTTTCTTCGGCGGCCGGATTGAAGAGCAGGGCCCCCCTGATGAGCTGTTCGCAAACCCGCAGCGCGACCGGACCCGGCAATTCCTGTCTGCGGTGAAAGAAGCCGTCTGAATGACCGTGACCCTTGCAGATATTCTGGCCGCCCGGCGGGTGATCCGGGGCGTGGCCGACGCCACCCCCTTGGTGCCTTCGCCTTACATGTCGAAGGTGATCGGGCAGGACTTTCTGCTCAAGTTGGAAAACATGCAGCCGATTGGGGCGTTCAAGCTGCGGGGTGCGATGAACGCGGTCATGACACAGCCGGAAACGGTGCAAGGGGTGGTGTGCTGCTCAACCGGAAATCACGGGCGCGGGGTCGCCTATGCCGCAGCTTTGCGGGGAATGCGGGCCGTAATCTGCATGTCAAATCTGGTGCCGCAGGCCAAGATTGACGGCATCCGCGCCCTTGGTGCCGAGGTGCGCATCATCGGCACCACTCAGGATGAGGCAATGCACGAAAGCCGCAGGCTTTGTGAGGTTGAAGGGCTTGTCGAAATCTCGCCCTTCGACGATCCGGCGGTCATCTCAGGGCAGGGGACCATCGGCCTTGAAATGCTGGAGCAGCGCCCCGACCTGACCGCAATTCTGGTGCCGCTGTCGGGCGGTGGACTGGCCGCCGGTATCGCGGTGGCAGCTAAGGCGATCAACCCCGGAATCCGCATCATCGGCATCACAATGGAAGAGGGTGCTGCCATGTACAGATCGATCCGCGTTGGTCATCCGGTCGAGGTTGCCGAAGTTGCTTCGCTTGCTGACAGTCTGGGCGGCGGAATAGGTCTCGCCAACAGGCTGACCTTTCCGATCTGCCGTGACTTGCTGGACGACGTTGTGCTGGTCAACGAGGACGAAATCCGTCACGCGATGCAGGTCCTGTTTTTCGAGGACCGTATTGTGGCGGAAGGCGCCTCGGTTGTGGGGCTGGCCGCCACGCTGGCTGGTAAACTGCCCGGATTTGACGGGCCCGTCGGCACCGTGATCACCGGCCGCAATCTGGATATGGCCATCTTCAACCGGATCATGGCGGGTGAGGACGTGCAGATCGGCACGTATACGCTGAAAGGCAAAACCTATGGCGCATGACATCCAGATCGTGGCCGAGGCCGAACTTCGCCGGTTGGTCAAGCTCGACCTGACGGTTGTGGATGTGATCGAGCAGGCCTTTGTAGTGCTGGCAAAGGGTGGCGTGGTGATGCCGCCCGTCCTGTCGATGCACCTGCCCGAGGCGAACGGCGAAGTCGATGTGAAAACGGCATTTGTCCCCGGTTTTGACGGCTTTGCGATCAAGGTCAGCCCCGGCTTTTTCGACAATCCGAAACTTGGCCTGCCAAGCCTGAACGGGCTGATGATCCTGTTTTCGGCCAAGACCGGTCTGGTTGAGGCGCTGTATCTGGATAACGGGTATCTGACCGATATTCGCACCGCTGCCGCAGGGGCGGTCGCCGCGCGCCACCTTGCGCCACAACAAGTCACGACGGCCGGTGTTATCGGAACCGGGGTCCAGGCCAGATTGCAGCTAGAGGCCGCCCATCTGGTCCGGCCATTTTCGCGCGCACTGGTCCACGGGCGCGACATGGCCAAAGCCCGCGCCTGCGCCGCCGATCTGCAAACGTCACTTGGTATCCCCGTCGAGGCAGTCACGGAGGCAGAACGTCTTGTTGCCGAAAGCCAGCTTGTGGTGACCACGACCCCGGCGCGCGAACCCGTGCTGAAAGTCGAATGGCTGCACGCCGGTTTGCACATTACTGCGATGGGGTCGGATCAGGATGGCAAGAATGAGATCGACCCAAGCGCACTGGTCAGCGCCAACGCCTATGTCTGTGACCGGGTCAGCCAGTGCGAGATGCTGGGCGAACTTCGATCGGCGCTTGCCACAGGTCTTTGGCACAAGGGCACGCCAGCCGAATTGGGTGAAGTCATCGACGGGTTGAGGCCGGGTCGCACATCGCCCGATGATATTACCATTGCCGACCTGACCGGAGCGGGCGTGCAGGACACCGCCATCGCCACCCACGTCCGAGCCCGGTTTGGCTCTGCCGGCACGATCATCTCTGCGTGACGGCCGCGCGCGAAAACCGAGCCCGACGTGACCGTATTGCGCCTGCGGGTGGGCAGGTTGCTATGGTCACAGACGTGTGGATCGGGTTAACACTGACATCATGATGCTCGATGACCGCGACATTGCCATATTGCGCGTTCTGGCCACCGAGGGCCGGATCACCAAGGCTGCGTTGGCCGCACGGATTGGCCTGTCGCCAACACCCTGCTGGGAACGTCTGAAAAAGCTGGAAAAAGCCGGACTGATCGAAGGCTATCGTGCCGAGATTTCGCTTAAAAAGCTTGGCCCCCATGTGACTGTTTTCCTCACCGCTGAACTTGCCGATCATACCGCGCAAAGCTTTCGCGCCTTTGAGGATGCGATGACGCGCTACGACGAGGTCGTAGCCTGCTGGGCGCTTGGTGGCGGTTTTGACTATCTGCTGCACATCGTGACCCGCGACATCGACGCTTATCAGCGGCTGGTCGACGCAATGCTGGATGCGCGGATCGGGCTGTCCCGTTATTTCACCTATATCGTGACCAAGCCCGTTAAAGGCCCGACCGTTCCGCCGATCGAACTGTTGCTGGGCAACTGACAGTCCGGACTGTGAAGCCGGGCCTTGCCAGAGGAATCCTCTGGCCCGTCCCGCAAATTTGGTCAAATCCCCTGCGCAGACCTGCGATACCTGATCCATGAACCGATGCGGAGGACCAGATGTTGGACAACTTGATCCCGGCTTCTATCACCATTGACGACAAGAAGCTGTTTCGCAGCTTCGCCTATATCGGCGGCAAATGGACAGGCGCCGCCTCGGGCGAGGTGATCATCGTGACTGATCCGGCCACTGGCAAGACGATCGGCGAGGTGGCAAGCCTGTCAGAGGTCGAATCCGCAGGGTCGGTCGACGCGGCGGATGCGGCTTTTGCGCAGTGGTCGGGCCTTTTGCCGCAAGACAGATCGGCAATTTTGCGGCGCTGGTTCAACCTGATTGTCGCCCATCGCGAAGACCTTGCCCGGATCATGGTCGCCGAACAGGGCAAGCCTCTGTCTGAGGCGCGCGGCGAAATCGACTATGGCGCGGCCTTTGTGGAATTCTACGCCGAAGAGGCAAAGCGCCCGAATATCGAGGGGGTTACCAGCCATCTGGCCGACGCCGAAGTCGAGATTTGGCGTGAACCAGTGGGGGTTGCAGCCCTTATCACGCCTTGGAACTTCCCCTCGGCAATGCTGACGCGCAAGGCAGCGGCGGCGATGGCTGCGGGTTGCACCGTGGTTTGCCACCCCTCGGCTGAAACCCCGTTTTCCGCGTTGGCGCTGGCAGAACTTGCCGAACGCGCGGGCGTCCCCGCGGGTGTGTTCAACGTGGTGACCGGACACGCACCGGTTGTCGTCGCGCCATGGACGGCGGACATTCGGGTTCGGGCATTGTCCTTCACCGGGTCAACCGAGGTCGGGCGGCTGCTCTACAGGCAGTCGGCGGGCACGGTAAAGCGGCTGGTGCTGGAACTGGGCGGCCACGCTCCGGTGCTGGTCTTCGCCGATGCCGATCTTGACGCGGCCGTGGCCGAGACGATGAAAGCCAAGTTCGCCACCTCCGGGCAAGATTGCCTTGGCGCGAACCGGATCATGATAGAACGCCCGGTCTATGATGCATTTTGCGAAAAGTTCACCAAGGCAACCTTGGCGCTCACCATCGGAGCGGGAATGGAAGACCGCGACATCGGGCCGCTGATGAACGAAAAGGCCGTGCAGAAACAAGAAGGCCATGTGGCCGATGCGCTTGCAAAAGGGGCCAGGTTGGCCTGCGGCGGCAAACGCCATGCGCTGGGCCCGCTGTTCTATGCGCCGACAGTACTGATCGACGTGCCTGCAAATGCCAAAATCCTTTCGGAAGAGACATTCGGCCCGGTTGCGGCTTTGCTGCCATTCGATGCCGAGGACGAAGCCGTCGCGCGGGCCAACGCCACGCAATACGGGCTGATGGCCTACGTCCATACGCAAGATCCCCGCCGGATTTATCGGCTGACCCGCGCGCTTCAGTTCGGTATGGTCGCGGTGAACCGCACCAAGGTCACCGGCGCGCCGATCCCGTTTGGCGGCACCAAGCAATCCGGGCTTGGCCGCGAAGGCGCGCGGCAGGGCATGGAAGAATTCACCACCATCAAATACGTCTGTCGCGACTGGGCGTGAACGAAAGGCCAAGGACATGCTGAACAACGATCAACTTGACAAATGGGACCGCGAGAACTTCTTTCACCCCTCCACCCATCTTGCCCAACATGCACGGGGCGAAAGCCCCAGCCGGGTCATCCGCACGGCCTCTGGCGTTCACATCGAGGACCGCGACGGCAACCATTTTCTTGATGCTTTCGCGGGCCTGTATTGTGTGAACGCAGGCTACGGGCGACCGGAAATTGCCGACGCCATCGCGGCTCAGGCAAAAGAGCTGGCCTATTACCATTCCTATGTTGGTCACGGCACCGAGGCGTCAATCACGCTTGCCAAGATGATCATTGACAGGGCGCCGGCGAATATGTCGAAGGTCTATTTCGGGCTAAGCGGCTCTGACGCGAATGAGACGAATATAAAATTAGTTTGGTATTACAATAACATCCTTGGGCGGCCCGAGAAGAAAAAGATCATCTCGCGCTGGCGCGGCTATCACGGCTCTGGCCTGATGACCGGCTCGCTGACCGGGCTAGAGTTGTTCCACAAGAAGTTCGATCTGCCGCTGTCGCAGGTCGTCCATACCGAGGCGCCGTATTATTTCCGCCGCAAAGACCTTAGCCAGACAGAAGCCGAATTCAGCGCCCATTGTGCCGCCGAACTTGAGGCGCTGATTGCCCGTGAAGGCGCCGATACGATTGCGGCCTTCATCGGCGAACCCGTGCTAGGCACTGGTGGCATCGTCCCGCCTCCGGCCGGATATTGGGCGGCGATCCAGGAGGTGTTGCGCAAGCACGACATCTTGCTGATTGCCGACGAGGTCGTCACCGGTTTTGGCCGCCTTGGCAGTATGTTCGGCTCTGATCACTACGGGATCGAGGCTGATATCATCACCATCGCCAAGGGGCTGACCTCGGCCTATGCGCCGCTTTCGGGTTCGATCATCTCGGATCGTGTCTGGAAGGTACTGGAACAGGGCACTGATGAAAACGGCCCGATCGGCCATGGCTGGACCTATTCGGCCCATCCGATCTGTGCGGCGGCGGGGGTGGCAAACCTCAAGCTGATCGACGATCTGGGGCTGGTGGCAAACGCTGGTGAGGTGGGGGCCTATTTCAAGGCCGCCATGTCCGACGCGCTGTCCGGGCATGCCCATGTCGGCGACGTGCGCGGCGAGGGGCTGCTTTGCGCGGTAGAGTTCGTCGAAGACTGCAGTTCGCGCCGCTTTTTCGACCCGGCAAAGAAGATCGGGCCGCAAGTCTCGGCGGCACTTATGTCGCAAGATAAGGTCATCGCACGGGCGATGCCACAGGGCGATATCTTGGGTTTCGCACCGCCTTTCTGCCTGACCAAAGCCGAGGCCGACACCGTTGTTGCTGCAACCGAGCGGGCGGTAAAAACCATTCTGGGCTGAAGCATTCCGGCCATACAACTCCAATCCTACGGATCCCTCTCGGGCATAAAAACATGCCCTGTCAGGCAGCTGGCAATCGTTTATCTGGAAACGATGAGAGGGGATGGCCCACACATGGAGTTTCGCTTTGCGAGCAGCCGGATATTGCAGGATTTAAGGCCTGGGAGAGGTTCAAGGTAGGGCCTTGCCGCGTTGATGAAACGGATGGGGATTGAGGCGCTGGCCCGCTATTGCAAGCGCGAAACATTCAACACCGAGTAAGGCTGACAGCTCACCTCTGCCTTCAGCGCGGTTTCGCTGAGCGCAATATTCCCACCGCTTCGGGCATATCTGATCTTCCGTCAAGGAACGCCCCAAGCACTTGCCTGAGGCGGTGCGAGGCGCAGCAGATCGACGGCGCGGGCGGCG
>CALEMZ010000429.1 GCA_937910975.1 uncultured Pseudorhodobacter sp.
CTTGCACACGAGCGTGGAGACCGGGAAGGTCGCCTCGCCCGGATGCTCAAACACCATATCGACGTTGTTGCCCTTGCCAGTGATATCCCAGATCGCCTTGCCGAATTTGCGTGCCTCGGTGAACCACTCCTTATATTCCGGCGTGTTCACAGTAGGCAGTTGCCCCCAGCATTTGAAATCCTTGCGGTTGATGACGCCTTTTGCGCCAAGCCCCATGACGAAATCACGCTTGTCTTCTTCGGAAATCACGCCAATCGCATTGGCCCCGGCGGTGTTGATCAACTGGATCGCGTATGAGCCAAGCCCGCCCGATGCGCCCCAAACCAACACGTTCTGGCCGGGTTTCAGGTCATGCGGTTCATGCCCGAACAACATCCGGTAAGCGGTGGCCAGCGTCAGCGTGTAGCAGGCACTTTCCTCCCAGGTCAGATGCTTGGGACGTGGCATCAACTGCTGCGCCTGCACATTGGTGAACTGCGCGAATGAGCCGTCGGGCGTTTCATAGCCCCAGATGCGCTGGCTGGTGGAAAACATCGGGTCGCCGCCGTTGCATTCCTCATCATCGCCATCGTCTTGATTGCAGTGGATAACCACCTCATCGCCAACTTTCCAGCGCTTGACCTTGTCACCCACCTTCCAAACAATACCCGACGCATCAGAACCCGCGATGTGGAACGGCTGCTTGTGGCTGTCAAACGGGCTGATCGGAACACCAAGTGCTGCCCAGACGCCGTTGTAATTCACGCCAGCCGCCATCACCAAGACCAGCACCTCATGGCTATCGATCACTGGCGTATCAACTACCTCCACCAGCATCGCGGTATCAGGCTCTCCATGGCGTTCCCGGCGGATGGTCCAAGCATACATTTGCTTAGGCACATGCCCTAAGGGAGGCATCTCGCCGATCTCGTAAAGGTCCTTCATCGGTGCATCATAGGCAACGATATTGAACTGCGTATCCAATGCCATGCTGGCCTCCTTAATTATTTTGTCACGCCGCATCGCAGAATCAATGCGGGCTTGAAAAGGAGGAATACGGATGGCCACGTAATAATGCAATAGATTTTGGTGCTTATTTTGTAATTTTATGTCCGCCGCGTCGCGGCATCCTCACGTGAATCTTCCAGGCCTTGCAAGACAGCAGCCGCGTAATAGGCAATCAGCCTATCAGCATCTGGTGTGATCCGGACTTTCCCGTCAACCTCTTGTGCCAAGCCGCGCAGGATCAAGGAAGCCAGCCCGTCAGTCTTGGCATCCCTCCCTTTGCCCAATCGTGAGGCATGGCCTCTGGCCTGCAAGCCCTGCTCCAAATCCGCGACCCGCTGCGCCAACTCCGCTTGGGTCGCCGGGCCACTGAGCAACGCCGCCGCAACCAATGGCACCGGCAAGATCGGAACAGAGCGGACAATTCGCGCCATTAAATCCGCACCCAAGGCCTCTGTGCTGTGATCTGAGGCTGCAGCCAACCACTCGCGCAACGACACCGGCGCGCCAAACCCGGCAGAGGCCACACCAAAACCCGCGAACCGCCCGCGCAGCTTGCGCCACGTCATCCGCATGACAAACCGCGCCATCACCATGGGCCGCGCCCGAAACCGCCGCGTACCCTCGGTGAGCGCCCGGGTCAGCACGCGGTCCTCCATCACCCGGTCATAGGCAAGCCCCACGGGCACAAACACAACGTCCCGGCCCGCCGGGTCAAACCCGGCGACGATGTAGCTGAGCAACCCCATTTTGGCCGCCCCAACCCTGCCATCAAGGCTAAGCCCGCCTTCGGGAAACACCGCCTGCGTGGTGCCCTCGGCCGTGGCCATTTGCACATAGCGCGCCAAAACCTTGCGATACAGCGCATTACGGCTGCCACGCCGAATGAAATACGCCCCCATCGCGCGAACGATCCGGCTCAGCGGCCAAATTCGCGCCCATTCCCCCACCGCATATGACAGCGCCGAACGTTCGGCCACCAGCCATGTCACCAGCACATAATCCATGTTGCTGCGGTGGTTCATCACGAAAATCACCGTGGCGTCCGGGTCGATCCCTTTCAGCTCGGCATCCACCCGGCCAATTTTAACCCGGTAAAACAGATTGCTCAGCCAGCGTGTCAGCTTAATCGCAACGCCGAAATAGAGCAGCGTCGAGAACCCCGGCACAATCTCGCGCGCATAAGATTTCGCCTCTTCGAACACCACATTTTGCGGGGTGTTCGTCTCACGCGCATGGTCGGCAATTGCTTGCATGACCTGCGGATCATAGATCAGGCGCACAATCTTATCTTGTCGGCGCATCAGCTTGAACGGATCAACCGGGCGCTCCAACTTCGCGTTCAGCCGCGCCAAGCCCCTCTCCATCCGGTCGCGCAAAAACCAGCGGACGGAGGGGAACAGAAAATGTGACGCAAACGTCACCGCCCCGAAAAGCAGGATCAGAACAAGCAGCCAAATAGGTAGGGTTACTGTGCCGGTCATGCGAGTAGCCTAACGCGAATTTTACAGGTTAGCTAAGCTATCGCACCAGATTTTTGCCTGCGGCGGCGCAAAATCCACGCCCCATCAATGCCGCAACCGCAAATTTCCCCCTGCTGCACTGCAGCGAATTGACACCGGCATAAAATGTCGCTTATCAATCCCGTAACGTAAGAAAATTTCGCGACCTAATTCAAGGAGGCCTGCCATGACCGCCACAAACGTCCCCAAGGACAAGCCTTGGCTGTTTCGCACCTATGCCGGCCATTCCACCGCTACCGCCTCCAACAGGCTCTATCGGGACAACCTTGCCAAAGGGCAAACCGGGCTTTCCGTGGCCTTCGATCTGCCCACCCAGACCGGCTATGACAGCGACCATGAACTGGCGCGCGGCGAGGTGGGCAAGGTCGGCGTTCCGATTTCACATTTGGGCGATATGCGTGGGCTTTTCGCCAATATTCCGCTGGACCAGATGAACACCTCGATGACGATCAACGCCACAGCGCCTTGGCTGCTGGCGCTTTATATCGCGGTGGCCGAGGAACAGGGCGCGGTGGTTGAGAACCTCAATGGCACCGTGCAGAACGATATCATCAAAGAATATCTGTCGCGCGGCACCTATATCTGCCCACCAGCGCCCAGCCTGCGCATAATCACCGATATCGCGGCTTATACGCAGAAAAACCTACCCAAATGGAACCCGATGAACGTCTGCTCCTACCATCTGCAAGAGGCGGGCGCGACGCCCGAGCAGGAGCTTGCCTTCTCGCTGGCCACCGCCTGCGCCGTGCTCGATGACCTGAAAAGGAAAGTTTCCGAGACCGATTTCCCCAATATGGTCGGGCGCATCTCCTTCTTCGTGAACGCGGGCATCCGCTTTGTCACCGAGATGTGCAAAATGCGCGCCTTCGTGGACCTCTGGGACGAAATTTGCTTGACACGCTATGGGGTTAAGGACGCCAAATACCGCCGCTTCCGCTATGGCGTGCAGGTCAATTCGCTGGGGCTGACCGAGCAACAGCCGGAAAACAACGTCTACCGCATTTTGATCGAGGCGCTGGCGGTCACGCTGTCTAAAAAGGCCCGCGCCCGCGCTGTGCAACTGCCCGCCTGGAACGAAGCGCTCGGCCTGCCACGCCCGTGGGATCAGCAATGGTCGCTGCGGATGCAACAGATTCTGGCCTACGAGTCGGACCTGCTGGAATATGACGACCTGTTTGATGGCAACCCTGCGGTGGATCGCAAGGTCGAGGCGCTAAAGGTTGGCGCGCGCGAAGAACTGGCCCAAATCGACGCTATGGGCGGTGCCGTGGCCGCAATCGCCTATATGAAAGGGCGGTTGGTGGAGGCCAACGCCGAACGCATCGCGCGGATCGAGTCCGGTGAAACCACAGTCGTCGGGGTTAACCGCTGGGTTGAAACCACCCCAAGCCCGCTGACTGCAGGCGATGGCGCGATTATGATGGCGGACCCGGAGGCCGAAGCTGATCAAATTCAACGGCTTGCGGACTGGCGAGCGGCTCGCAGCTCGGTGGCCATCGAGGCCGCGCTCGCTGCGCTACGCAGTGCCGCGCAGAGTGGCGCCAATATCATGCCCCCCTCCATTGCCTGCGCGAAAGCGGGGGTGACAACCGGCGAATGGGGGGCCACGATCCGCGCCGCTTTTGGCGAATACCGCGCGCCCACGGGCGTTTCGCGTAACCCCTCAAACCGCACCGAAGGGCTGGAACCGATCCGCGAAGCCGTGCAGGCCGTCACCGCGAAACTGGGCCGACCCCTAAAATTTCTTGTGGGAAAGCCCGGGCTTGACGGACATTCCAACGGGGCAGAGCAAATCGCCGCCCGCGCCCGTGACTGTGGCATGGATATCCATTACGAAGGCATCCGCCTGACCCCCGCCGAAATCGTTCAGGCCGCTGTGGAGCAAAAAGCCCATGTCATTGGCCTTTCCATCCTGTCCGGCTCCCACCTGCCGCTGATCAGGGAAACCCTTGAAAAAATGCGAGAAAACGGGCTTTCCGAAACGCCCCTCATCGTTGGCGGCATCATCCCAGAGGCGGATGCAGCAGAGCTGCGCGCCATTGGCGTGGCAGCCGTCTATACGCCTAAGGATTTTGAGTTGAACCGGATCATGATGGATATCGTGAGCCTAGTGGACAACAAGACGATGGCGGCCGAATAGACGGGCAAAAATCCTGCCATTCCAATAGATCAGGGGCACCACATGTTCTGGGCGCCCCTGATCCATCTTTACAAGAATAGCCTAGCTGCTGGCACAGATTTTCACCGAAAATCAGCCACCGACCAGTCTCAGGCGTGGATTGCCCCATCGCCACAGGCCAGCGCAGCCTCGCGCACAGCCTCACTATATGTGGGGTGCGCATGGCAGGTCAGCGCTAAATCCTGCGCAGATGCGCCGAATTCCATCGCCACGCAAACCTCATGGATCAAATCACCAGCCATCGGCCCGATAATATGCGCCCCCAAAATTCGATCCGTCTCCTTATCTGCGAGGATCTTCACAAAACCCTCAGCCTGGAAAATTGCCTTGGCCCGCGCGTTGCCCATGAAGGAAAACTTGCCGACCTTATAGGCCCGGCCCGCCTCTTTCAGTTGTTCCTCGGTCTTGCCAACAGAGGCCACTTCCGGCGTCGTATATACCACGCCGGGGATCACGTCATAGTTAACGTGGCCCGCCTTGCCTGCCATAATCTCGGCCAGCGCCATGCCTTCATCCTCGGCCTTATGGGCCAACATCGGGCCGACAATTGCATCACCGATCGCATACAAACCCTTGATATTGGTCGCGAAATGATTGGTCTTCACCTGCCCGCGCGGCTCCATTTCCACGCCCAAGGCCTCTAGCCCCAAACCGGCTGTAAAGGGCTTGCGCCCCGTTGCGACCAACACACAGTCGGCATCCAGCACGGCTTCGCTATCATTCTTGCGCAGCTTATAGGTGACTTTGGCCTTGCCGCCTTTGCTGGTCACAGCCTGAACCGCCGCGCCAAGGATAAACTTAAACCCTTGTTTCGCCAGTATTCTTTGGAAGCTTTTGGCCACCTCACCATCCATCCCCGGCGTGATCGCATCAAGGTATTCAACCACCGTCACCTCCGACCCGAGCCGCGCATAGACCGAGCCCATCTCCAGCCCGATAACACCCGCGCCGATCACCACCAAAGACTTAGGTACCTTACCCAAAACCAGCGCGCCGGTGGAGGTGACAACCGTCTTTTCATCGACCTCAACATCGGGCAAAGACGCCGCCTCAGACCCGGTGGCGATGACGATATTCTTGGCCTCATGGACCTCATCACCGACCTTAACCTGCCCCGCAGCGGGGATGCTGCCCCAGCCCTTCAGCCAGGTTATCTTGTTCTTTTTGAATAGAAATTCGATGCCCTTGGTGTTGCCGTCCACCACGTCTTGCTTATAGGCCTTCATCTGCGGCCAATCGACCGAAGGCGACTTGCCCTTCAGGCCCATCTTGGCAAAATTATGCTCGGCCTCATGCAAGCTATGGGTCGCGTGCAGCAGCGCCTTGGAGGGGATGCAGCCCACGTTCAGGCAAGTACCACCCAGCGTTTCGCGCCCCTCAACCAAAGCGGTTTTCAGGTCCAATTGGGCGCAGCGGATAGCGCAGACATAGCCGCCGGGGCCGCCGCCGATGATGATTACGTCAAAACTTGCCATGTTTTAGCCTTTCGTATGTTTGGCGTATGCAATGCGTACAGCATCCGTACATACGCCCGTATGTCGATAACGTCAGATCAGTGCCGCGACGATCATGGTCACGGTCGCAAAAAAGCCCACGCCCCAGATGGCCGAGCGCCAAGGCCGCCAGCCAAACGCATAGGCGGGAATGTATAGGACGCGGGCCGCTAGGTATACCCAAGCCGCAGTTTGGGTCACGCCGCTGGACTGTTGGCCAAGGGTGACGACCACCACGGCGATGGTAAACAGGATCAGCGCCTCAAAATGGTTGTTCATGGCGCGTTGCAACCGGGCGGTGCGCGTCGATAGCTGACGGCTGGGCGCGCAGTCGCGGGAGGAGGAAGTGTAGCCGATGCCAAGCTCCATATTCGCGGGGATCGCGAAGATGAGGTACTGGAGGGTTTGGAGCAGGGCCGCGAGGGCGAGGGTTGTAAGTTCGGGGGTCATGGCTTCAATTTCACCTTCGCTGCGAGGTTTATTCCCAAGGCGATTTGAGGACCCCATTTGCCAATGCCGAAAGCGGCACATACCGCAGCCTCGGATTGCGTTTTCAAAACTTCCGCATATTCCACGCCAAAGAGCACCACCTCAACGGCCTTTTTCTTATCAGCTACGTTATCGTACCGCTCTTTCAAAAGGGCCGCGAGCCGGCTGGTTTGCATTCCGATCTCCATCGGCGGGGTGAACCCCGCCCTACAAATTATTCCGTAGGTCGGGATTCAGTCCGACTCTGTTACAAATCCATCAACAGCCTTCTTGGATCCTCCAGCGCCTCTTTCACACGCACCAGGAAGGTCACAGCACCTTTGCCGTCCACTACCCGGTGATCGTAGCTGAGTGCCAGATACATCATCGGGCGGATGACGATTTGGCCGCCGACGACCACAGGGCGGTCCTGGATTTTATGCATACCTAGGATGCCCGATTGCGGCGGGTTCAGGATCGGCGAGGACATCAGCGAGCCGTAAACGCCGCCGTTGGAGATGGTGAAGCTGCCGCCCTGCATCTCGGCCATGGAAAGCTTGCCATCGCGGGCGCGCAGGCCCAACTCAGAGATTTTTTTCTCAATCGCGGCAAAGCCCATCTGGTCGGCGTCGCGCAGCACTGGCACCACGAGGCCCGAAGGCGTGCCGACGGCGACACCCATATGGACGTAGTTTTTGTAGACCACATCGGTGCCGTCAATCTCGGCGTTCACTTCCGGCACTTCGCGCAGCGCGTGGCAGCAGGCCTTGACGAAGAAGGACATGAAGCCAAGTTTGGTTTTGTGCTTCTTCTCAAACTGGTCTTTGTATTCGTTGCGCAGGGCCATGATGGCCGACATATCCACCTCATTATAGGTGGTCAACATGGCGGCGGTGTTTTGCGCATCCTTGAGGCGGCGTGCGATGGTCTGGCGCAGGCGGGTCATCTTCACCCGCTCTTCACGGCTGGCGTCATCGGCGGA
>CALEMZ010000430.1 GCA_937910975.1 uncultured Pseudorhodobacter sp.
GGTTTGAATTATATGCAAACTTAACGCCATATTTCGCGTTGGTCAAAGCCTATGTCAGCGCAGATCCACTTTATAGATATCAACATTTCTGCCTGAAATGGCAGTAAAACATGATGTTTTGTACAATGCATATCCATAACACATTATTGACTTGCGGCCGAAAACCGCTGTATGTGGACTTTCCAAAGCGGTTTGAAAACGATTCTACCGCGGGAACGTCATTCAAAAACGCCTCAAGGCGTGATCATCGGGAGGATGAGATGAAATCCAGATATTTTATGGGTGCCGCAGCACTCGCACTATTGGCCGGGGCCGCGCAGGCTCAAGCCCTGAAATATGCGCCGGGCGAAGATGCGCGCTTTAACTGGGGTAGTTTTGAGGCGCTCAAAGCGACTGATCTGAAAGGCCAAAGCCTGAAGATCGATGGTCCTTGGGGCGGCGTCGATAAGGAGCTTTTCGAAAGCGTTATTGCTTATTTCGAGGCCGCGACCGGTGCTGATGTAGAATATTCCGGCGGTGATGGTTTTGAGCAGCGCGTGATGATCGATGTCGAGGCAGGCTCTCCTCCCGGTATCGCCGTCATTCCGCAGCCGGGTCTGGCCGCCGATCTGGCCAAACGTGGCAAGTTGACCGCTTTGCCGATCGAGACCGCGGATTGGCTGAAGGAAAATTACGCCGCAGGGCAGTCTTGGGTTGATCTCGCGACCTATGCTGGCCCGGATGGCACCAAGGCCCTTTATGGCATGTTCTACAAGGTCGATGTGAAATCACTGGTTTGGTATGTGCCTGAGAACTTTGAAGATGCCGGCTATGACGTGCCGACAACGATGGAAGGCCTCAAGGCGCTGACCGCACAGATCGTTGCCGATGGTGGCACGCCGTGGTGCATCGGTCTGGGGTCAGGCCCGGCAACCGGCTGGCCTGCAACCGACTGGGTTGAGGACATGATGCTGCGCAATAACACCCCGGCGGATTACGATGCCTGGGTCAGCAATGAGATGAAGTTTGACGATCCCAAAGTGATTGTGGCGATTGAAGATTTCGGTTCGTTTGCCCGTGTTGATGCCAATGTGGCAGGCGGCGCAGGCGCTGTCGGCTCCACCGACTTCCGCGACAGCCCCAAGGGCCTGTTTACCTCGCCACCCACTTGCTACATGCACCGTCAAGCGAGTTTCATCCCCTCCTTCTTCCCCGAAGGTACGGTTGTGGGCGAAGATGCCGACTTCTTCTACTTCCCTGCCTATGAGGGCAAGGATCTGGGCAAGCCGGTTCTGGGCGCAGGCACGTTGTTTGTCGTGACCCAAGACAGCCCCGTCGCGCAAGAGTTCATGAAGTTCCTGCAAAGCCCGATCGCACATGAGGTGTGGATGGCGCAATCCGGATTCCTGACCCCGCATAAGGGCGTGAACCCGGATGCCTACGGTGACGCGACGCTGAAAAAGATGGGCGACATCTTGCTTGGCGCCGATACCTTCCGCTTTGACGGGTCGGACCTGATGCCGGGCGCAATCGGTGCGGGCGTGTTCTGGACCGGGATGGTGGATTATACCTCGGGCAAGGATGCAGCCGCAGTGGCCGCTGATATCCAGAAAACTTGGGACAGCATCAAGTAAGCGACCCAAAACCACAGAGTTCCCCGCTCGTATGAGCTTTGGGCGGGGAACCTTTTGACCAAGCCAAAGCCAAGCTGGAATTTTCCCGGAAAAAATTCGAGTTTGGTCAGAGTGTCCTGAGATGGCGAGATAGGGGGGGGTATCATGGAACAGTTCGTGATGGCGGCTGTGACAATCTTGATCGGTGTATTTGGCTGTATCTGCTATTTCTTTTTGTCAAACATTGCTTTGGATCGGATCTATCCCGCCTTTGGTCCCAATGCTGGGGCCAATATCAACCGAGCCAGCCAAATTCGGCCATGGCTTTTTATGTTCCCGGCCTTGGCGCTGCTGACGGTTTATCTGGTCTATCCGGTTTTTGTGTCAATTTACCTTTCGTTCATGGATGCAGAGGGCGATAAATTTGTTGGCGTTTCCAATTATATCTGGCTGATCAATGACGTGAAATTCCGCGAAAGCATGTTCAACAACTTGCTTTGGCTGGTGTTTGTGCCTGCAGCCTCTACCTTTTTCGGGTTGGTGGCGGCGGCGGTGACGGACCGGATCCGCTGGGGCAATTTTGCCAAGGCGATGATTTTCATGCCCATGGCCATTTCCTTCGTGGGTGCCGCCGTGATCTGGAAGCTGGTCTATGAATACCGCCCCGATGGGCAGGAACAGATTGGCATTCTCAACGCGATATGGACCGGGATGGGCGGCGAGGCGCAAACTTGGCTCACCTCTCCGGTGGTAAATTCTTTCCTGTTGATGATCGTTCTAGTCTGGATTCAAACCGGCTTTGCCATGGTCATCTTGTCTGCTGCCTTGCGTGGCATTCCCGAAGAAACAATTGAGGCCGCAATACTTGATGGGGCCTCGCCCTTGCAGGTTTTCATGCAGATCAAAGTGCCGCAAATATGGGGCACAATTCTGGTGGTCTGGACCACGATCACCATCACCGTCCTGAAGGTTTTCGACATCGTGCTGACAATGACCAACGGCCAATGGGGCACGCAGGTTTTGGCCAATCTGATGTTTGACTGGATGTTCCGGGGCAATGACACAGGCCGCGCCTCCACCGCCGCAATCATCATCATGTTGATGGTGACCCCCATCATGATCTGGAACATTCGCAACGCAGCACGGGAGGCCCGGTAAGATGGATAACATCGTCGGCACAAAATCACGGCTCGTTTGGGCGGTTAACCTTTGCGCGCTTGTACTGGTGCTGCTCTGGACCTTTCCGACCTTTGGCCTGCTCGTTTCCAGCTTTCGTGACCGCGATCAGATCAGCGCATCGGGCTGGTGGAAAGCGATGTTTCCGGCAGAGGCTTCCGTTCAATACCGGGCCGCGGGGCCAGATACCGCAGTGCTGAAAGATGAGCTTTATATCATTGAGGGCAATATCTTTGAGGGGGGTGCGGGCAAGGTCACGGCCTTTGGCACCTCGATCCGGGAGCCGGGGGCGCATGTGGTGGGCAGCAATGCCGAGACCAGAGATGGTGAGGTGTTGACCGTGGCCGCGAATGGCGACTTCAAGATCACATCGCCATCCGTCATGGAGGGCACGCGGGGGATGCGGGTGTTTGCAACCACGGTGACCCCAGCCCGGTTTACCTTTGAGAATTACGGCCGGGTTTTGGGGGCCGAAGGCCTGGGCCGCGCGTTTCTCAACACCATGACCGTATCAATCCCCGCAACTGTGATCCCGATTCTGGTGGCTGCCTTTGCGGCCTATGCATTGGCGTGGATGGAGTTTCCGGGCAGGGCGTTGATTGTGGCGGCGGTGGTCGGGTTGCTGGTGGTGCCACTGCAACTGGCGCTTATCCCCTTGCTGAAATTCCACAATGATATCGGCATCGGCAAAAGCTATATCGGGATATGGTTGGCCCATACCGGCTTTGGCCTGCCGCTTGCGATTTATTTGCTGCGAAATTACATGATAGGCCTGCCGCGCGAAATCATTGAAAGCGCGCGGGTGGATGGGGCCACGGATTTTCAGATTTTCCTGAAAATAATCCTACCGCTTTCCTTCCCCGCGCTCGCTTCTTTCGCGATCTTCCAGTTTCTCTGGACATGGAATGACCTGCTGGTGGCGCTGGTGTTCCTTGGCAACTCGGCTGATCAGTTGGTGATGACGGGGCAGCTTAAGAACCTGATGGGATCGCGTGGCGGCGATTGGGAAATACTTGCGACCTCGGCCTTTGTCACTATCGCGGTGCCGCTGGTTGTGTTTTTTGCAATGCAGAAATATCTGGTCCGGGGCCTGTTGGCCGGATCTGTGAAGTAAGGAATTCAAGTGATGGGCATGGCGCAAAAACTCGACACAGGCGTGCGCGCGCAAGACAAAGACTGGTGGCGCGGCACGGTGATCTATCAGATTTACCCGCGCAGCTTTCAAGACAGCAATGGCGATGGCATCGGTGATCTTGCAGGCATTGTGCAGCGCTTGCCCCATATTGCCGAGCTGGGGGCGGATGCGGTCTGGATAAGCCCGTTCTTCACTTCGCCGATGAAAGATTTTGGTTATGACGTTAGCAACTACTGCGACGTAGACCCGATTTTTGGCACGCTTACCGATTTTGACGCTGTAATCGCGCGGGCGCATGAGTTGGGCCTGCGGGTGATGATTGATCTGGTGTTGTCACACAGCTCGGATCAACATCCGTGGTTTGCCGAAAGCCGCAAGAACCGCAGCAATGCCCGCGCCAATTGGTATGTTTGGGCAGACCCAAAACCCGATGGCACACCGCCGAATAATTGGTTGTCGATCTTTGGCGGCTCAGCTTGGCAATGGGATGCGCGCCGCGAGCAGTATTATCTCCACAACTTCCTGACCTCGCAGCCGGACCTCAACTTTCATGAATCCGAAGTGCAAGAGGCGTTGCTGGATATTGCGCGCTTTTGGCTGGAGCGGGGGGTGGATGGCTTTCGCCTCGACACGATCAATTTTTACATTCATGACAAACACTTACGGGACAATCCTCCACTGCCCGCAAGCCAGCGCAACGCCAACATAGCGCCTTCGGTAAATCCCTATAATCACCAGCTTCATCTGTTTGATAAGAACCAGCCAGAGAACATTGATTTTCTTCGAAAATTACGCGCGGTGATGGAGCCTTATAATGCCGCTGCCGTGGGTGAGGTTGGCGATGCACAGCGCGGGCTTGAAATCCTTGGGGAATATACCGAAGGCAATGACAAGATGCAGATGTGCTATGCCTTCGAATTTCTGGCCAAAGACAAACTCACGCCTGAACGTATTGTCGAAACCTTTGACGCGCTGGAAGCGGCGGCCCCTGATGGTTGGGCCTGCTGGGCCTTTTCCAACCATGATGTCACTCGGCACATCACCCGTTGGGGTCTTTCCGATGGTGCAGCAAAGGCTTACGCGACACTCCTCATGTGCCTGCGCGGCTCTGCCTGCCTCTATCAGGGCGAAGAGTTGGGCCTGCCAGAGGCCGATATCGCCTTTGAAGACCTGCAAGACCCTTACGGCAAGGAGTTCTGGCCAGAGTTCAAAGGGCGCGACGGATGTCGCACCCCAATGGTGTGGCAATCCGATAATCAGACCGGGGGCTTCAGCGCGGGCAAGCCCTGGCTTCCCGTCCCGGCAGAGCATCTGCGCCATGCCGGCGCAAAGGGCGAGGGCAGCCTCTTTGCGCATTACCGTGCGGCCATTGCCTTGCGCCACCAGCACCCGGCTTTGCGACGTGGCGCGCAATATGATCTGACGGCCAAGGGCGATTTGCTGACCTTCATTCGCGAGGATGGGCCCGAAACCCTTTTCTGCGCCTTTAACCTTGGCGACCAGCCAATTTCGCTGGTCATCCCTAAGGGAAAGTGGCGCAGCATCTTGCCGCATGACGGTGGGAGCTTGGATCAAACCATCACCTTGGGCCCCTGGCAGACCTGCCTCGCGTCCAGACTACAGGATAGGGGGGAGCAGAATGGCTGATCTTAAACTGACAAATATCGAAAAGGCCTATGGCGAGGTCAAGGTTCTTGCCAATATCAATCTCGATATCAAGAAAGGTGAGTTGATTGTATTTGTCGGCCCGTCGGGCTGCGGCAAATCCACGCTTTTGCGGATGATCGCGGGGTTGGAGCGGATCACGGGTGGCGAGTTGCAGATTGATGGTTCTGTGGTCAATGATGTGCCGCCTGCGCAGCGGGGTATCGCGATGGTGTTCCAATCCTACGCGCTTTACCCGCATATGACGGTGCGTCAAAACATGGAATTCGCGTTGAAAATCGCCAAGAAAAGCAAGGTCGAGATTGCCGCCGCCGTTGATAAGGCCGCCCAAATTTTGCAGCTGACGCCCTATCTGGACCGTCTGCCAAAGGCGCTTTCGGGGGGGCAGCGGCAGCGTGTGGCGATCGGCAGGTCCATTGTGCGCGACCCAAAAGTCTATTTGTTTGATGAACCGCTTTCAAACCTCGATGCCGCCCTGCGCGTGGCAACGCGGATCGAGATTGCCCAGTTAAAAGAGCAAATGCCTGAAAGTACGATGATTTATGTCACCCACGACCAAGTGGAGGCGATGACACTCGCCACCCGTATCGTGGTCTTGGCGGGGGGTGGTATCAGCCAGGTTGGCAGCCCGCTGGAGTTGTATGAGCGCCCGCAAAACGAGTTTGTGGCGCAATTCATCGGCTCACCCGCAATGAACCTGCTTGCGGGGGAAGTGGTGGAAACCGGGGCGCAAACAGTCATCAAGCTGGCAGGAGGCGGCACCGCGCGTTCCGCCGTGCCAACGGTGACGGCTGATCTTGGTATGAAGGTCAATATCGGGGTGCGTCCCGAAGATCTGATCGCAACGCAAGCCGATCCGCTTTACACGGGCGTGGTCGAAATCACCGAGGCCTTGGGAGAGGTGACCTTGCTCTATTTCAAACGGCAGGAGGAGGCGGCACAGGTGGTTGGCAAATTGCCCGGCATCCACGCGGGTCTGCGCCGCAGCGTGGTTCATCTGACCGCAGACCCGAAGAAGGTGCATCTGTTCCACAATGGCTTGTCGCTGCTGTACCGCTAGGCCAGCGCAAGGACCAAAAGAAATACCGCGCTGAGGCCGAATGCGATCAGTGTCGGGACCCAAAGCGTATAGCGCGGGGCGGGGATGTGTTTCATCGGATGCTCTTCGCTGCATGGGCGGGCGCGCGTGCTCCGACCTTTTGCCTATTAACCCCGTTTTAGGTTTCTGATGTCTTAACAAGGCATGGAGATTTTGTGGGATCATTTGACGCCAACCGAATGGCAAAGCCGCCTTGATGCAAGCGGCCATTGGGGCATGCGCCAAGCTTGGGGATATGGCGCGGCGATGCAGCGCTATGGCGCGCATGTGGCGCGGGCTTTGATTATCGAGGAGGGGCGCGCGCTGGCGCTGGCGCAACTGGTGCAGCGCCGCAGGCTGCGCTTGATCAGCCAAGGGCCTGTGTGGTTGGAAATATTGGACGCCGCCCAGAAGGCGCGCATTTTGCGGCATCTGGCGCACCGGATAGGGGCGACGGTTGCAACGCCAGATGCGCCTTTGGCTGGCTGGGGTATGATGCCACTGATCACCGCGAAAACCCATGCTATCTGGCGGATAGACCGTCCCGAAACGGATTTGCGCAAGGCGCTGCATGGCAAATGGCGCAACAGGTTGCTTAGGGCCGAAGAAGAGGTGCGGCCAAGTCTTTTGAAAGACGATAAATCCCTTGAATATCTGATCGCACAAGAGGCGGCACAGCGCGCGCATCGCGGCTATCGCAACCTGCCGGGCAAGATGGCGGTGCAGTGGCAGGGCGGGCGTTTGGTGATCGGCTGGCGCAAAGCCGGGGCGGTGCAGGCAGGCATGGTGTTTTTGGTCCATGGGGTTTCAGCAAGCTATCATCTAGGCTGGGCCAGCCCTTTGGCGCGCGCAGGCTTTGCGCATGGTCCGATGCTGTGGCAGGCGGCATTGGCCTTGCGCCGCCTTGGGGTGCGGTGGTTGGATTTGGGGGAAGTGAACACGCAAAGCGGGGCCAGCCTTGCCCGGTTCAAACTGGGC
>CALEMZ010000431.1 GCA_937910975.1 uncultured Pseudorhodobacter sp.
ACAGCGCCTTGGGCTATAGACCACCAGCGCCGGAAAGCATGATGGCCATAGACCAGAGGCCCACCATGCATTAACATTCAAACTGGACCACCCGATGGGGGCACTCCAGGGTCGAACGTGGCAACCGCACCTTCCGCGAAGAATTCTATGTGTGTCGTGATCTTATTGCTGACAGCATAGGGGCCATGCGGTTTGAACTTCGAAAAGCTGTCGATAAATACAACACATTCAGGCCACATCAAGCCTTGAAAGGCAAGACACCGATGGAGTACCTTCGAGTCACTCAAGCCGATGTCGCATGATTCTCAAAAGACGTGAACCTGTACAATTCGCACCCCAGCTGTTGACATTGCTCTGGAACCTAGGGGGGGCTTGGGTATCGTGTCGGCCCAAGCTGAAATTCGCTCTTTCGAAAAATAGAACAGGGGACAACCTCATGACCCAAGCCAAAGATACAACCTCGGCAACCCTTACCCGCCGGGGCTTATTGTCCGCTGTTTCCGCGATGTCGGTGCTTTCGCTTTCGCAATGGCCGGAGCGCGCGTTTGCGGCCGAGCTGGATGTCGACGCGTTTTTTGCTTTGTCGCAGGAGCTTGTTGGGCAGAGTGACCTATCTAAGGATCTCGCGACCAAGATGCTCTCCGCTTTCTCCGCGTCTGACCGGGCGGATCGAGTTTCCGCCTTGGCAGCGGGTGAAAGCGATGATGAATTGGCCAATTCCATTGTTGCTTCTTGGTATACTGGAGAGTCGCCCGATCCGGACGATCTGGAAGTGCTGACCTACACCGATGCGTTGATCTGGCAGGCGATGGATTACACAAAGCCGATGGCCTACTGCGGCGGAGCCATGGGGTATTGGGCAGACCCGCCAGTGGCCTGATCCAAACGCTCTCGCGATCTCCCTGCATTCGGTACCCAAGGAAAAATGACAATGGCATTTGATATCACTGCAGACATTCTGATTATCGGCACAGGCATCGCCGGCGCAGTAGCAGGAGCTAAACTGGCGCAAAAAGGGCTCACAGTTGCATTCTTGGAAAGTGGTAAGAGGATCAATCGATTTGAGGCGGTCCAGACGTTCTGGGATGCCAAGATCAAGGTGCCAGAATCGGCCTATCCCAATGACCCGAGTGCCCCGCATCCCGTTAGCCATATGATAGATGACTATTATCAGCAGATGGGCCCCGAAAATTTCAAATCGACCTATATCAAGGTTGTAGGGGGAACAACCTGGCATTGGCTGGGCACAACCTTGCGTAATTTGCCATCCGATTTCAAACTGAAATCGCTTTACAATCATGCGGTTGACTGGCCTTTCGACTATGATGCATTGGAGCCATTCTATTTGGCTGCAGAACAGGAGATCGGCGTGGCGGGGGACAGCGGAGAGGACTTGGGTTCGCCGCGGTCCGGAGATTTTCCGATGCCTATGATCCCGATGACCTACTTGGACAAGCAATTTTCTAGGGCGCTAGATGGCTCGAAGTATCAAGTTCGTGCCACGCCCCAGGGCCGGAATTCGGTCTATCACGCTGACCGCCCTGAATGTTGCGGCAACGGGTCGTGCATTCCTATCTGCCCAATTCAGGCAAAGTATGATGCAACCGTTCATGTGTTTCAGGCAGAAAAGGCCGGTGCTGCCGTCTATGATCAGACAACCGCCACTCGGCTTAATCTCGGAGATGATGGGCAGATTGCCTCGGTCGATTTTCTCCGTGCGGATGGCAGTACTGGCACAGCGACCGGCAAGGTGGTTGTGGTGGCCGCACATGCAATCGAGACGCCACGCCTCTTGTTGAATTCGGCACAGGAAGGTGCGGAGAACGGAATTTCCAACAGTTCCGATCAGGTCGGACGCAACCTGATGGACCACCCAACCAAGCTCAGCTGGGCGGTGGCGCCAGAACCAGTCTGGCCTTACCGCGGTCCGCTTTCAACCTCGGGGATCGAGAACCTGCGCGACGGAGATTTTCGCAGCGATCGCGCCGCATTCCGGATCGAAATTGGCAATGACGGCTACAACTGGCCCACAGGCGCGCCTCTGTCCACTGCGTCCGATCTGGCGATGGCAGGCTTGCGCGGGGCCGAGCTTGATGCGGCGATCAAGACAGAAACATCACGACATATTCGCCTTTCCTCATTGGTGGAGCAATCTCCGGACGCGAACAACCGCGTAACGCTGGACCCTGACAAGCGGGACGCCAACGGAATGCCGCTGCCACGTATCCAATACGATTACTCCGACTATACGCGCGCCGGGGTGGAAGCTGCGGAAACTGCACATGATGAGGTGTTTGAAGCCCTCGGTGCGACCAACGTCAATCACTCTGCAGATATCCAAGGGGCGGGCCATGTCATTGGCACGGTGCGCATGGGCAGAGATGCCACAAGCGCGGTCGTGGACGCCAATTTGCGCAGCTTTGATCACCGCAACTTGTTTCTATTGGGTTCGGGAACCTTCCCTACATCGGGCACGGCCAATCCCAGTCTCACCATCGCTGCCTTATCGCTGCGGGCGGTGGATGCGATCGCGGCCAGCGTCGCA
>CALEMZ010000432.1 GCA_937910975.1 uncultured Pseudorhodobacter sp.
GGTTTCAACGAACAGATCGAAGGCGACGACGGCCTCCTTTTTTGTTGCCGCCATCTCGCAGAACTTGCTCAAGGCCACAAACAAAATCACCTTAAACAAACAAACCCCCGCAATCGCATAACGCAAACCGACAACACAAATCCGTCCGCTTAAATCGCAGCGGACTGGAAAATACGTCTGCTCAAATCATGAAGCCCCAAAAACGCCATTATGCAGACGTATTTCCGCAAGCTTACAAGCCGATCAGGCACGGTTCCAATCGTTCGAAGAATGAGAACATCTTTGTACGTCTGACGATTGGAGACTCCACTGGCGCACAGTGCGAGCGGCAAATACCGTACGCCCCGCATTCAAATATCGATCTTCCCGGCGATGCTCAGCGCGTCTTCAAGTTGGCCCAGTGTGTTCTTTCGGGTCTCATAAGTGGTCAGTCACACAGTGAGTTTCCAGCAAGACCACGCTGTATCTCGGCAGGCCGGTTCGAGCTGTTAGATACAGATACCGGGTCGCGTTTGGATGGCTGCCGCGCGCCTAGAGCAGTCTATTGGTATCAATGCCGGGGATCGGCGGCATAACGTCATCATCGAGCGGGCAGATATAGGGGTCGTTCTGTAGTCGGTCTTTGTGGGCCGTCTTGGCCGCGTTCAGTGTTTCCGGATTGTTAAAAAGATCCCGCGCAGTCCCCGCCATGATCTTGGCTGCATGTACCATGCCTTTGTGCGCCACCGGAGTTTTTCCATGTGCCGTCAGCTGCCATGTGTGGAACGGCGTCCCAACCGCGCAGGTTGCCACGCGCGCCTGTACCGTGGGGACCGCCCAGCTGACATCGCCCACATCGGTAGAGCCTTCGCCACCTTCGCTGTTGCGGTCCAACGGCGCCACGAAATCACACAACAACAGGTCCGGGTCGGATTTGATACCGATCCGCTTGAAGGTGGTGGCAATTTCCTGCGCAGTAAAAGTCTTGCGAATTTCCTTAGCAAAGGCACGGTCGGCAGCGTCAAATTCTGGCGCACCCAGCCGATCCAGATTGGCCTGCATCAGTTCTTCCAGCGGGCGATTGGGCACGAGATTTGACACCGCGCTGACCACGCTGGCCTCAACCCGGGTTTCGCTCATCAGGGCGGCGCCTTCGGCAATCTTGTGAACCCGTGCGATCAGGGCGCGCAGGCCCGCCAGATCGCGCGAGCGGATCAACTGACGCACCGTCGCCTTTGCCTGAACCACATTTGGGGCCACCCCTCCGGCATCCAGATAGGCATAATGGATGCGGTCATTGTCTGGCATATGTTCGCGCATATAGTTCACGCCGATGTTCATCAGCTCGACGGCATCAAGGGCCGAACGCCCCAGTTCAGGAGAGCCCGCAGCGTGGGCGGCGCGCCCGTGAAAAGTGAAATCGATCCGCATGTTGGCCAGGGACTTTGCCTCATTCACCGCTGTAAAGGTTGCGGGGTGCCAGGAAACCGCGGCATCGACATCGTCAAAGAGCCCTGCGCGCACCATGAATCCCTTTGCCGCGCCGCCTTCTTCGGCGGGGCAGCCATAATAGCGCACCCGCCCCTTGAGACCGTTTTCGGCGAGGAAGTCCTTGACCGCTGCCGCCGCCATCAACGCGGCGGAGCCCAGCAGGTTGTGACCACAGCCATGCCCCGGACCGCCCGGTGTGACCGGACAATGTTCCGCCAAGCCTGATTGCTGGCCAAGTTCAGGCAGGGCGTCAAACTCTCCCAGAATTGCGATGACCGGTCCATCCTCTCCGGCCTCTCCCATTATCGCAGTGGGGATGTCGGCCAGATCGCGGGTTATGCGAAAACCCTCGGCCTTCAACATGTCGGCATGTTCCTCGACAGAGCCGCTTTCGGTATAGGCGATCTCGGGGATGTCAAAGACTCGGTCAGAGAGACCGATATAGGCCTCGCGGCGCTGGTCGACCAAATCCCAGATATGGTCTGTGTTTCGTGGGGTTGTCATGCTCTTTCTCCGTTCACTACCCTGCCAGCGCCGTGCCTGCATAGGCCGGGTCAGCGGCGGCGATATAGTCGCCCGCTGCATCCCGGCCCGCGCCCTGCACGATACCCAGATGATCGACCGGGCCGCGCCCGGTGAAAACGATATTCATTCCCACAGAGGCCAGCACATCCTCTAGCCCCTCGGGCGCATCCACATGCAGGCGGACAAGGTCACCGACCCAGTTGGCGCGCGGCGCAGCCACGGCGTCGGCCAGATCGAGACCATTCAGAAGCCCGCGCACCACCGCGGCAACGCCGCCGGGAATGCGTTCGCTGCCCGCACCGCCAAGCGCATATCGGGCGCTGCCAATATCCAGAAGGCTGGGGCATTGCTCTGTTACATCGCGGGCGCCCGGCTCTGGAAAGGCCGTCATACGGTAAGAATGGGCAAGAAGGATTCCGTAGTCCGGGTCGGCAACACGCGCGCCGAAATGTGGGCCGATCGACTGGGTCAGAGATACCCGACGGCCATCGGCATCGATAACAGCCAGATGGGTTGTATCACGTTCTTCCGCGTCGCCGAGGTTTGCCGGAGGCGTCAACAACCGCGAAAGTCGCGCGACGTCGCGCGCCGCGCCCTGATCCTCGATAAGTGCGACCAATTCGTGCCATTCCGGGGCGACAGGCTCTTCCAGCCGGGTAAGCAGTTCTTCCCAGGGGATCGGGTCTGATTTTGGTTTGAGAGAGCGTAGTTCCTCTGGTCGGTCGTCAAAAGCGCGTAGAATGGCAAGCAGATGTGCCAGTTCGGCGTCCATCGGCCGATGCAGATAGGGGGCGACCCGACTGTTCAACGCAACAATCTGTAAAAGCGTGTGGCCCCAGCCCTGCCGCCCGACCGAGGTTATGCGCCAGCCGTCATTGGCGAATGTGATCACCTCACCCTGCAACGGATCGGCGGCGCGTAAATCATTGGGCTGCCACAGCACGCCCTTGGTCGACAGTCGCGAACAGATATCGTGGGCGAAATCCGCGTCGGCAAACGGGTCGCCGCCCAGATCGATCATCAGTTCAAAGAAACGCGCCAAGCCGGGGTGGCGAAAACATGTGCCGGCCAGCGGGGCAGCGCCCTGCGGCAGATACCAGCGGCGCGCGTCCGGGTCTTTCAGTTCAGGGCCACGCCACCGCCAGATCCGGGCAAGGTTTTCGGGAACGTCAAATCCGTAGCGGGCAAGGGCAAGGGCCGGGGCGACAATGCTTGCCAATGGCAACCGGCCCTCGGTGCTTTGCAGTTGCAGGATCGCACGGACCGCCCCGGGGACCGGAATGGCGTGCTGGTCATCCAGCAATGATCGGCCCGAGGGCAGATGCGAGGGCGCCACGGTGGTGCCGTCAATCGCGCGCGCAGTGCCGTCCATTGCCTCATAGATGATCTGGGTGCGCCCGGCTGGAGAGCAATTCGGCGGGTCCGCAACCATCATGGTCATCGCTGCCGCCGCCGATGCATCGGCCGCGTTGCCGCCGTCGCGCAGTATCGCCATCCCCGCATCCGTCGCAAATGGACTGCCGGTGGCTATGGCGCCGTATTTGCCATCGCGCGCCCTTGCACAACGTTGTTGCTGTCCGGGCCAGGCCCCAGTTTGCGTCGGTTTGCTGCACTGCAACCAGGCTGTGCGCCGGTCGGCCGGGTCGCCCTTGCCAAACAAGAGGTGGTTCAGCGTGTTGTTCACTTTGGCCTCGCGTCGGTGTGTTCCAGCAGGCAGGCGGTCATACGCCCGTCTTTGCCAGGCTTGATCTGCGGCACCTCGATGCGACATCTGTCCTGGGCTTGCGGACAGCGCGGGTGGAACGTGCAGCCGGGGGGCGGGTTCAGGGGCGACGGGATTTCGCCGACGATCGGGGTAAAGTCGGTGGCGCGCCGGTCAAGCCGGGGGGCTTCGGCCAGCAGCGCCGCGGTATAAGGATGGCGCGGGTTTTCAAAGATGTCGCCGGTCGCGCCGATCTCGACCACTTTGCCCAGATACATGATCGCGATCCGGTCCGAGATATGTTCGACCGCGCCAAGATCGTGGCTGATGAACAGATAGGTCAGGTCGAATTCTTCGCGCAGATCCATGAACAGGTTCAGAACCTGCGCCTGAATGGATACGTCAAGCGCCGAGATCGCCTCGTCACAGACGATGATCCGGGGCTTTAATGCCAGCGCGCGGGCGATGCCGATGCGTTGTCGCTGACCA